>JANYAA010000325.1 GCA_025355255.1 Chloroflexota bacterium
GCGGGTGCTGGCGGCCATCGAGCCGGATCCTGCCGGCTGGCCCATCGCGGGCGACCAGATCTACGTGGACATGGATCTGTCCGAGGCCAACCTGCCGCCCGGCACCCGGCTGTCGATTGGCGATGCCGAAGTGGTGGTGACCGAGCTGCCGCACACCGGCTGCGCCAAGTTTGCGGCGCGGTTTGGCCACGACGCCCTGCGCTGGATCAGCACCCACGAAGGCCGAGCGATGCGCATGCGCGGCATGTACGTGCGGGTGACACGCGAAGGCGCCGTCCGGACGGGTGATCCGGTACGGCGCCTGGCCGGCTGAACGCCGCTCTGGCTACGCCTCGGCAGCAAACTCCGCGACGCGCAGCTCCACGTAGCGGCGCACCAAGTCGGCCGGCACTGGCTCGTTCCAGGAGAAGCGCAGCGTCGCTGTCGGCTTGAAGTACGGCGCCAGCTCGTCGCCCATTTCGGCGATCACCGCGCCGCTCGCGGGGAACAGACTCCAGTGTTTGGCGAACGCCGCGTACGAGAGCAGCAGCCGGCCGCCGAGTTTCACGCCGGGCATGCCGTAGCTGATGAGCTCGGTGGCGGAGGGCGCCGCATCACGGACGAGCGCCCGGACCTGCGCCAGTATGGCCCGGCGCTCGACGGGCAGCACATCCAAGTAGGCATCGATGCTGTCGGCGGTAGCCATGATCGCGATCATAGGGACTCGACGGCCGCTCGCACGAGATCGGCGAGACCAGGCGGGTGGAGCACGTCGTCGGTGGACGCAAGCTCGGCGGCGGTCCACCAGCGGTGGGCGTCGATGGCGCGGCGCTCCCCGTCCCCGGGTTTGCCGGAGCCCACGGCCGTGGCGGACGTGCGGCCGGCGAGGTACCACTCATCCTGGATGACGGTGCGTCCCCGGAAGACGAACCGCACGCCTGTGCGCTGCGCCAGCACTGGGCCGATGACCGCATTGATCCCCGTCTCCTCGCGCAGCTCCCGACGAGCCGCGTCCGCGATGGCCTCAAACGGGCGGATGCCGCCGCCGGGCAGGTACCAGCCGGGGCGGCGATCGGGACCCGAGGCGAAGGAGCGCAGCAGCAGCACGCGATTGGCCGGGTCGAGCAGCACCACCCGGGCAGCCCGGCGCGCCATCAGCGGCCGCGAGCAGCAGCACCCGCGGGAGCCGCCCCAGCCGTCTCGCCAGACCCGGCTGCCGCCACCAGCCGCGCCACCACGGCCTGCGTCAGCGTCCAGCCGCGCAGGGGGTCGCGCGGAAGGCGGATACGCACCTGATTCGAGGCAAACGTGATGTCGCCGGGGCGCACCCCGGGCAGCGGCGCCGCGCCCCCGTGGGCGCCGGGGGCCAGCAGCTGCATCGCCGTTGCGCGGGACAGCGCAGCGCCAAATCGCACTACCAGCCAGCCCTCTTCGCGCGCCAGCGACGCCACACCGGCTGACTCCGCCGCCAGCCGCAGCCCCGCCACCTCGGCAAGTCGCAGAGCCGGCGCAGGCATCGGCCCAAATCGATCGGTCACCTCTTGGCGGAACGCGGCGATGTCGCCCTCCGTCCGCGCCCGGGCCAGCCGCCGATACAGCTCCAGCTTCTGCGCCTCATCCGCGACGTACGAGTCCGGCAGGTGCGCATCCACGGGCAGGTCCACCACGGCTTGGGGCACCTCGCGGACGCGCGGGCGCTCATCGCGCCGCGCCTTCGCCTCCTCCACGGCCTCCGCCAGCAGCCGCGAATACAGGTCAAATCCCACGGACGCCATAAACCCGCTCTGCTCCCCGCCCAGGATGTTCCCGGCGCCGCGGATCTCCAGGTCCGCGAGGGCAATCTGGAACCCGGCGCCCAGCTCGGACGCGTTGAAGATGGCCTGCAGGCGCTTGCGGGCCTCCTCGCTCATGCGCTCGCGCCGCCGGTACAGCAGATAGGCATACGCGCGGCGGGAGGACCGGCCAACACGACCCCGCAGCTGGTACAGCTGGGCGAGGCCAAGCGTGTCCGCGCGGTCGATGATGATGGTGTTGGCGTTGGGGATG
>JANYAA010000060.1 GCA_025355255.1 Chloroflexota bacterium
CCAACGGCGCGGCGCGGGTTCCCGTACGAGGCCAGGACCAGCGAGACATCGGACATCTCCTCGGCCGGGTTCTCGCTGCCGATGTAGACGTGGACGGAGCCCGTGCCCGCCACCGCGGCGATAAGGCGGGCGAGGTAGGCCCGATCCTCCAGTGCGGCGAACACGCGGCGCAGCTTCTCGCTCTGAGCAAACTCGGGCGCGGCCATGACGTTGAGCAGCCCGTCGCTGAAGAGCTCCTCGATGGCGGCGGCGTCAAACTCGTGCAGGGTGCGGACCACGCGCTCGCCCAGGCGCCGGGTCATGGGCGTCGTGGGGTCGTCGTCCGGCAGGCTGGCCAGGGCGGCCTCGGCCTCCTCGGCGGTGGCGCCGTCCAGCAGCGCGTTGAGGTGCGCGGCGACCGAGCTCAACTCGTCCTGCTCCGTGGCGGTCTCGAGCGTGCAGATCACCTGCTTGAGCGCGCCCTCGCGCAGGACCAGGATGAGGCTGGCGAGGCGGTCCGAGATGGACACGAGGTCCAGACGGCGCAGGTGCGCAGAGGCGGCCTTCGCCGGGGTTGCGATGCCCGCGGCCCGTGTGACGGACGCGAGCGTGGTGGCGGCCAGGCGGAACCAGTGCTCGCTTGCGTATTCCACCTGGCCAAACTGGTGGCGGATCATCAGCTGCTCAACCGCTGGGAGCGGCACGCTGTCCACGATGGACTCGACGTAGTAGCGATAGCCGTGCTCAGTAGGGATGCGGCCCGCCGACGTGTGGGGGTGCGTCAGGAGGCCCGCGAACTCAAGCTCGGCAAGCACGGCGCGAACCGTGGCGCTGGACACGCCGATCCGATAGCGCTCGACAAGCGCCTGGCTTGCCACCGGCTGCGCGGTGGTGACGTATTCCTCGATGACGGCCCGGAGGATCGCCTGCGATCGGAGGTCCAGGGGGCCGTCGGTGCGTGCTCGCCGCGCCATTCGGTCCTCTCTTCGAGTAGTTAGCACTCACGATGCGAGAGTGCTAACGCCCGTGCCGAGAGTCTAGCGCCGCGCCGCGCGGGGTGTCAACGGGTGGGTGGGACGGCAGGGCCTTTGCCTACAGACAACTCGACCTGTCTGCCTATAGAACTGACGGACGTCGTGTACACATTCGGGCCTCCGGCAACGAGGAGGACCGATGACCGACCGAGAGCTCGACCGCCGAGCCGCGCACCGCCTGGCCGTGATCCGCCACGCGCAGGAGGTGACCGGCAACGTCAGCAAGACGTGCCGCTACTACGGGATCACCCGCCAGGCCGACTACAAGTGGCTGCGCCGGTTCGAGGCGGGCGGTGTCGCGGCGCAGCGTGACGGCAGCTCGCGCCCGCACTCGAGCCCGAACGCCACGCAGGCGGACCTCGTCGGCAAGGTCGTCTACCTGCGCCAGACCTACCACTTCGGGCCGCACAAGATCGCGATGTACCTCGAGCGGTACCACGACGTCCGGCTCAGCCCGTCGGGGATCTGGCGGATTCTCAAGCGCCTCGACATGAGCCGCCTGCCGGCCAACCAGCGCTACCGCCGCCACAAGGACCGCTGGAAGCGCTACGAGAGGCCCCAGCCGGGCTCGCGCGTCCAGATCGACGTCAAGTTCATCGCCCCGCTGCCCGGCTCCCGGAAGACGCACTACCAGTACACCGCGATCGACGACTGCACCCGGATCCGCGTCCTGCGCGCCCACGACCGGTGCAACCAGGGGACCTCGATCCGGTTCCTCGACGGGGTGCTCGCCCGCCTCCCGTTCCGGGTCGAGACCGTCCAGACAGACAACGGGGCCGAGTTCCGGTCGGGCTTCCACTACCACAGGCTCGACCGGGGGATCGGCCACGTCTACATCCGCCCCGCGACGCCGCGGCCCAACGGCAAGGTCGAGCGGTCCCGCCGCATCGACGCGAGCGAGTTCTACAAGCTGCTCGAGGGCGTCGTGGTCGACGAGTCGGGCCTCTTCGCCGAGCGGCTCCAGGAGTGGGAGCACTTCTACAACTTCGACCGCCCGCATGGGGGCCTCGGCGGCCAGACGCCCTACGAGAGACTGCGCCAGAAGACCGGGGCGACGGTGCGACCGGCCATCGTCAGTTGCACAGCTAGTGGCCGGCCGGTCGCACCCGATGCCGCCTACGGCATGGAGCGCTGATAGCAGCTTCCGAAGAGACTTCCCACGGCGAAATAGGGATCGCCGACAGTACCGGCGTGGTCGAACCGATTCACCTGGGGCAGGGTGATCATCGCGCCCGACTCAGCAACCACGCGGCTGACCTCGTCTCGAAGAATAGGGCCGGGTCCGAAAGCGAGGCTGAATCCTTGCGGCCAGACGACGTAGAGGCGCGTGCCGTCCTTCGCGACCAGCCACGACTTGTCGCCGGCCGCACTCTGGTCGCCGGCCAGGTCCCCGACAACGGGCTCAACCGCCAGTGAGACCGGGCAGAGGTTGTCGTCGCCAGGCGCAGGTGTGCGCACGACATACGTCCTGAGCCCTGTAGAAATCCCGACCGAACCCGTTGCGCAGGCCGCGAGTCCCAACATCAGTGCCCCGAGGAGCGTTCCGCTGAGCGCGCTCGCCCCGCGACCGATGCTCAAAGTCCGCATGAACTCGTAATGCAGACCTTGACGTCGAGGGCGTACTCGACGTTGTCAATGCCCGCGTACACGGCGTGGTAGCCGTACGACGTGTCTGCGAAATCGACCACGCCCAGTGCCGTGAAGCCATAGCGGACCGGTGAGCCGCTGTCGCCCCCAGTCGTCGAGCGGTTGATGCGCATCAGGTCGGTGAAGTGTTGGACCTTGCCGTCGAACCGCGACGTCGTACCGCTGATTCCGATCGCCTCGACCTGACCACAAGTGTTGCCACTGACCCGCCCAACGAAGCACGCCGTGTGGCCCACTACCTGCAATAGCGTCCCCTCGGTCGAGTCAACGGGAAGGGCCTTCTGCGTGTCGCTGTTGTAGAGAAGGTTGAACGGAGCTGTGAGATTCGACGAACTGGTAAGCGGGGCGCGCAGAGCGTCCGCCTTCTGATTGCCCAAGAGGTCGTAGGTGTTCCTGTTGACGTACGTGCTTACGGTCGTGCCGTCGTGCATCGCCGACTGACTCAAAGTGGCGCAGTGGCCAGCGGAGACTAGATTGAGCTGCGCAATGAAGTTCGTCTTGGCGATGAATCCCCAAGTGCAAGCTTGGTTTGGGAAATTGACGTTGATCGCGGCGCGGTACGGCGTGCATGACGCGCGGGATGTGCACGAGACCGGCGCTAGCGTGATCGCCTCCACCCGGACAGGTATGCCATACGTCCGCCCGATCTCCTCGGCCGCCTGGACGGAGCCGTCGACGACCAGTTCGTTGTTGGGGATGTCGACATAGGAAGCCGAGACGCCCAGCTCCGTCTCCTCGCCGGTGATTGCCCGCTGCGCGGATCTCAGTGCCGCCAGGGGCAGGGCAGAATGAGCCAGAGCAAGATCCATCCCAACGGGCGTCAAGTCGCGGATCGCCTGGAGATCGGATGACGCCGTCGAGTCGGTGATACCCACCCAGACCCTGAGTCCACCTCCGGGGTGGTCAAACCAGATGCCGCCGAACGAGTCGTCGTGAGCATCGACGTAGGCGATCAACTCGCGGCTCGCCTTCTCAAGGGAGAGGCGGTCCCACATGACACGGGTCTCGTCCGGAGTGAGAGGCCCACCGAAGTCGAGCGCCACACCGGGGCTCTGGAGGATGGCGGTCACAGTACGTGCGTCGGCGGGAAACCCGAGCGCGGCCCTCATGTCCATCGCCAGTTCGAGGCTCGTCGCTGTGGCTGGCTGCGGTACCCCGTCAGCTGCGAACACCGCCGCGTCGGCACCGGGAGACAGAAGCCCCAGTACGACGACCGCGGCAACAACGGGTCCTGTTGCATGCCGCAACTCAGCTGGCCACCCATGGCCCAACGGTTTCCCGCCCATCTGAACCCCCAACCTCAGATTCACCGCGCTCGCCCACAGTAACTGGATGAGCCATCCGCAATGTAGCACAAGCAGACCCGAGCTCTGCGACTGTCCCGGCCATCGCGCCCTCATCTTCCGGGCGCCGATGCGTCTTGTCCTGGTCTGGTGGGTGTCAACGCGAACCGGCGGGCGCCTCCTGGTCAGCGGCGACCTTGCCAGGCTCGTCACGGCGGTGCAGCACGAACTGCCCGGGCCGGCCTGACAGCGGTGCAGGGTGCGCTTCACACGAGACGCACAGACTCCGTGCGGCGGAGCGCGCGGAGCATGGTCGCAAGCGCGATCCCCTCGGCGTTCGAGTAGCCGACGAGGCCTCGGCGCGGCGGCAGTTCGACCGCGTCATCGCCTCGATAGCCAGGCGTACCCGCGGAACGCACCGCAGACGGATCCGCAGCACCAATCCGCTCGAGCGGCTCAACAATGAGATGGAGTGCCGAACCGGCGTGGTCGGGATCTTCGCCAACCAGGCGAGCGTTGTCGCTCCGTAGGCACGGTGCTCGCCGAGCAGGGCGGCGGCTGGCAGAACGGCCGGTGCACTTCCGGCCGGAGAGGAGGACGGCGATGAACGCCGTCTCCATCGAGGAGGTGGGCCGTCGCTCCTCCTCGCAAGCTGACCGGACCGGCGTGAGTACCACGGGCTGTTTCACCACGCCATGGGACTTGACCCCCTGCGACGCTAACAATCCGGATCGGCGGGCACGACGTCAGACCAGGCGTGAGAACAGCTCGTTCGAGAGCAGTCGGCCGCGCGTCGTGAGCCGGACGGCGTCACCGGCCGTCTCGAGGATTCCGACGCCCAGCGCCCAGGCGAGGTGCGGCGCCAGCGGCGAGTCGGGCGATGACGCCTCGGCCAGCAGCAGGCCTGTGTCCAGCCGCAGCGCGAGGATCACGCGCTCAGCCGCCGCGTCCACTCCGCCCACCACCTCCGACCCGCCCGGCGGCAACGCCGGTGTCGGGCCAGACAGCGCCCGCAGGTACCCGTCCAGCCGGGCCGCGTTCCAGCGCCGGACCACCCCGTCAAACGCGTGGGCGCCGGGCCCAACCGCCTCGTACGGCTGCCGCTGCCAGTACACAAGGTTGTGGCGGCTCTCGTGGCCGGCGCGGGCCCAGTTGGAGATCTCATAGCCGCGGAACCCGGCCTCAGTCAGACGCGCAACCGCGAGCCGGTACTGCTCCTCCGCACGATCCTCGGACTGCTCGAGCACAGCCGCAGAACGCCATCGGCGCGCGCCAGCACGGGTCGGCAGGTGATCGCCCAGCGGCCCCGTCAGCCCTTCGAGGTCCGGATCGTCCAGCGTAAGCGCATACGCGGACACATGGTCAACGCCAAGGGCCAGCACGGAGTCCAGCGTGGCTCCCCAGGCGGACACAGACTGCCCGGGCACGTCGTACAGCACATCAACCGAAACTGACTGGATCCCGGCCGCCCGCGCCTCCTCGACAGCCGCCGCAACGTCGCGAACCGTATGCCGCCTCCCAAGGCGCCGCAGCAGCGCAGGCTCCAACGCCTGGACGCCCAGCGACAGCCGGTTGACCCCGGCCGCAGCCAGCGCCGCGGCTGAGCCGCGCTCGTCGGGCCCCGGGTTCGATTCGATCGTCACTTCGGCATCGGGCGCGATCCCAAAGCGGGCACGAACCAGCCCCAGGACAGCGGCGATCGACGACGACGGCAGCAGCGTTGGCGTGCCGCCGCCGATGTAGACGGTCGCCAAGCTGGGCCGATCGCCGCCGACGGGTCCAAACGCAACGTCGGCCGCATCGGCCCGCAGGGAGATCTCCGTCAGCAGCCCCGCAACATACGCGTCAACGCGTGAGGCCGGTCCACGCGCCGCCGACCCCGCGTACACCACGAAGTCGCAGTATGGGCACAGCGAGATGCAGAACGGGATATGGATGTAGAGCGCGACCGGTGCCGTCAGGTGCCCTGCCTCGGCACGGAATCGGCATCGTCATCGGCGTCCAGCACCTGCCAGCCATCCGGGGTCCGGCGCCGCTCCTCCACCTCTTCGGGCTCGGTGCCGCGCGGCTTGAGGAGCCCTGCGTGGCCCGTGGTGAAGAAGATGGCGATGCGCGTGATGGCCTGCCCCAGGAACGCCGCACCGATGCCGCCGGTGAGCACCGTCAGCCAACCGCCGGCAAGGCCCATCGCCAGCACACCGAAGACCATCCACGTGGAGCGGCCGCGGGCGCCCACGCGTGTAGCGAGCGCGTACAGAAGCGCCTGCGCGATCACCGCCAACAGCGGGTCCGTCCCGATGACCGTGAAGAACCCCAAAACGATGCCGCGGAAGACCGCCTCGTCCACGAGCGCCGTAGCCACGGCGTTGATGACGGCGCCCGGGTAGGACATGAGGCTGGGGACGCGGACCTCCCGGTAGCGCAAGAACGCGATGCCCACCGCGATTAGGCAGCCGGCAACCCCATACAGGAGCCCCAGCACCAGCACGCCGACACGTTCACCCAGCGCGAGATACAGGTCCGAGCCGGGCGCCGGGTGGAGCACGAGCACGCCGGTGTTCCCGATGACCCCCACCACATACCAGGCGAGCCGGCGAAGCAGCGACGGGCGGTTGCCCTCGGCGTCGACATCGTCGTATTCGGCCGCGCCAAAGCGCTCCGCGTCAAACCGCAGCAGAACGAGGAACAGCGCGATGCCAAGCGCCATCAGGACGCGCAGCGGCTCGGGGACATGGCTGATGCCGGGCACGGTGAACGGCATCGGTCTACGCTACCTGCAGCGAGTGCCAGGGAGGGCGGCGAGAGGCGTCATGACGCCTCTTCAGTCCTCGTCCATCCGGAGGATCGCAAGGAAGGCCTCCTGCGGGATCTCGACGGAGCCCACGCGCTTCATCCGCTGCTTTCCCTCCTTCTGCTTTTCAAGGAGCTTGCGCTTGCGGCTGATATCGCCACCGTAGCACTTCGCAAGGACGTTCTTGCGCATGGCCCGGATGGTTTCGCGCGCCACGACGTGGCTGCCGATGGCGGCCTGCACCGGCACCTCAAACATCTGGCGCGGGATCAGCTCCTTGAGCTTCTCGGTCAGCTGACGTCCCGTCGTCTGGGCGCGGTCGCGGTGAACGATCAGGCTCAGGGCGTCGATGGGCTCGCCGGCAACCATGACGTCAAGCTTGACGAGCTTGGCGGCCCGATAGCCGGACTCCTCGTACTCCATCGACGCGTAGCCCTGCGTGCGGCTCTTGAGCTGGTCGTAGTAGTCCACGATCAGC
>JANYAA010000078.1 GCA_025355255.1 Chloroflexota bacterium
CGCATCGGCAACGGCGCGCTCCAGCGATGCCCCGTCCATGCCGTGGAGGCGGCCAACCAGCCGAAGCTGCTCGCGGCCCGTCATCCAGGTGTAGGCGCGCGGATCCTGCTCGAGGTAGCCCAGCCTGCTGCGGACCGCCAGTGGCGCAACCGCAGGGTCAAAGCCCGCGACCATCGCACGGCCCGCGCTCGCATGCGTCAGGCCCGCCAGCAGGCGCAGACAGGTGGTCTTGCCAGCGCCGTTTGGCCCGAGCAGACCGAAGACGGAGCCCGCGGGCACCTCGAGCAGGATCCGCGCGCCTACACCTGGATGACGGGCCGCGAGCAGCTTCGGCTGGTTGGCCGCCTCCACGGCATGGACGGGGCATCGCTGGAGCGCGCCGTTGCCGATGCGCTGGAGCGGGTTGACCTCGGGCGGGCCGCAGACCGGCGCACCGGCGGGTATTCGGGCGGCATGCGCCAGCGCCTCGGCATCGCGGGCGCCCTCGTCCATTGGCCACCCATCGTCATCCTCGACGAGCCCGTCAGCGCGCTCGACCCCGAGGGCAGGCGAGACGTGCTCGGCCTGATCGCATCGCTCCGCGGTGAGACTACCGTCCTGTTCTCCAGCCACGTCCTGAGTGACGTGGAGCGGATCTGTGACCGCGTCGCCATCCTGGATCGCGGCCGACTGGTCGTGGAGGGCACCCTTGAGGAGCTCCTCGAGCGGTACGCGGGGCCGGTTTGGCGGATCGAGGCCGAGCCCGGTGAGGACGCGGCGCTCGCGCGTCTCGCGGAGACGCTCCGCGGGCTGCCGTGGGTGACGGCGGCATCCGCCGATCACGGGCTGCTGACGGTGGCAGTGGCCGACCACGCCCGAGCCGCACGCGAACTGCTGCCGGCGATCGCCGCGGCCGACGTGGCGGTGGTGGCGCTTGGCCGCGACCGGCCAACGCTGGAAGACGTGTTCCTGCGGCTCACTGGCGACGCCCGCGAGACCGGAGCTGCGGCATGAGCGGCTTCACCGTCTTGTTGGGCAAGGAGCTGCGGGAGGCCTGGCACACCAAGCGCCTGCCGATGGTGGTGCTGCTGTTTGTCGTGCTCGGTCTGCTATCGCCCCTGACAGCGCGCTACCTGCCGGAGATCATGCGCGCGGCGCTCGGTGACCAGCTCACCATCCCCATCCCTCCGGCGGTCGTCGCGGACGCCGTGGCCCAGGTGCAGAAGAACCTCGGCCAAATGGGCGCCCTCGCCGCCATCGCGCTGGCGATGGGGGCCGTCGCAGGCGAACTGGACCGCGGCACGGCGGCGCTTGTGCTGGCCCAGCCAGTGTCAAGGCCGGTGTTCCTCGGCGCGAAGCTGGTTGCGATCGCGATCGTTCTGGCCGTGGCGACCATCGCCTCGATTGCGATTGCCTGGGTGTACACGGCGCTATTGTTCGAGCCGTTGCCGATTGCCGGCTGGGCGGCGCTTGCGCTGCTGGACTGGCTGGCCCTCTGCGCGTGGATGGCGCTGACGTTCCTCGCGTCCGCCGCCACAGCGTCCACCACCGCCTCGGCCGGGCTTGGCTTTGTCGCCTGGATCGGGGTCAGCATCGCGGCCGTGGTGCCCACGCTGGACCGGCTGCTGCCCACGGGTCTGGCCCAGCCTGCCTATCGGGTTGCCGCGGGGCTCACCGACGGTCTGGACGCTGGCCGGCTGGCGACAGCCGTTGCAGGAACGCTCGTGGTCATTGCGGTTGCTGTCGGCGGCGCCGTCATGGCGTTCGGGCGTCGCGAGTTGCGGTGAGGCGTCCGGCCGACTGGCGCCAGCGCGGTCGCTGCCGCAGCGGGCAGGTGCCGCAGCGGCCCCTGACGCACGAACGGCGCCCGTGAGGGCGCCGTTCTTGGTGTCGTGTGCAAGCCGGAACGCGTCCGGCAGCGCGTCAGGCGCGGGCCTGGCGCTCGAGGCGGCGCTGGAAGCGCTCCACCTGGCCGGCTGTGTCAATGATGTTCTGCTTGCCCGTGTAGAACGGGTGGCAGTTGCTGCACACGTCCATGCGCAGCACCTCGCGGGTTGAACCCACCTGGAACTCCGTGCCACACGAACCGCAGTGAACGCGAGCCTGGTGGACCTTGGGGTGGATCTTGTCCTTCACGTTTGCTCCTTCGACGCCGTCCGCACGAGCTCCGCTAGCCGGTGGTCGCCGCTGTGGGTCTGGCGCCTACGCCTCGACCGCGGTCTGGGTGACCGGGATGACGCTGACGCGCTTCTTCTCGCGGGTTTTGTGGTCGAAGCGCACGTGTCCCTCAACCATGGCGAAGATCGTGTAGTCGCGACCGAGACCCGTCCCCTGACCGGAGGCGAAGTTCATGCCGCGCTGGCGCACGATGATCGAACCGGAGGTCACGAGTTGGCCATCACCGGCCTTCACGCCCAGACGCTGGCCAGCGGAGTCGCGGCCGTTCTTGACGCTGGACCCGGCTTTCTTGTGGGCCATTGCTTACTCGTCCTTCTTGGTGCGGCTCCGCTTGGGAGCGGCAGCTGGGGTCTTTGCGGGGGCCTCGGCAGCCTTGGCGCGAGCCTTCTTCGGCGCGGCACCGGCGTCGGCGACCTTGGGCACAGCCTTTGCCTTGGCCGGGGCCTTGGCGGATGCCGCGTCAGCGGAAGCGGACTTGGCGGCGAGCTTGGCGGCGATGGCCGCGTCTCCCGCAGCCTGACGAGCCGCGGCCTCTTCGACCTTCGCGCGGGCTGCGCCGCTCTCAGCGTCGGCCTTGGCCTGGGTCTCAGCGGCGCTCTTGCCGTTAAAGCGGATGTCAGAGATCCGCAGGACGGTGAGCTCCTGGCGGTGGCCCTTCTTCACGCGGCGACGGGCCTTCGGGCGGTATTTGAAGGCGATGACCTTCTCGCCGCGGTCAAACCCGACCACATGGGCCTCGACTGCCGCATCAGCGACAACCGGGTTGCCAACGGCGGCTTCCGCGCCGTCAGCGACAAGGAGCACTCGCTCTAGCGTGATCGACTGGCCCGGCTCGACGTCGAGCAGTTCCACCTCGAGCACGGTGCCGACCTCGACGCGGTACTGCTTCCCGCCGGTCTCGATGACTGCGTACATGGGTCCTCGGAACGATCGAATTGCGGCCGCGGAACGACCGCAGCGCGGACAGGGATAGACGCCAGCGGGATTCGCGGGCGCGAACGGCGAGTGTAGGGTGAGTGACCGTCCGCCGTCAACGCCGGGTAGGACTGCGGCGACCCTTGAAGTTTCCCGGCCCCATTCGTCCCGCCGTGTCAGCAGGGCTTGGCGGTTCGGCAAGGACAATTCGTTCGCGCACCAAGTCGCGGACCACGAGCGGTCGGCCGCCCTCC
>JANYAA010000149.1 GCA_025355255.1 Chloroflexota bacterium
GGCGATCCTCCTGATCGCCGTCGCGTCAACCGCGCTCGGGTGCCCGCAGTTCGGCTTCGGCCTCGCCGTGACGGCCGGCATCGTCGGGCTCCTGGGCGAGGACGGCGACCGGGCCGACGCCCGGCGCCGAAACCCGCGTCCGATGGCGCACCGGCGGCACATGGAGGGCAAGCCGTGACCGCCGACCGACTGGCCATGACCCGAGCGGAGCGCGTGGCCGCGATACGCGCCGCCAGGCACACCCCATCGGCAGCCGAGTCCGCCGCGCGCGCAGCCCGGCCGATGAAGCGGTGCCCCGACTGCGGCACCGCCGAAGTCGCGAGCTGGTACTGCACCGCGTGCCTGCTGCCGATGGGGCCAGACGACTGCAGACGCTTGCGGGGGTGTCGCCAGCACGAGCAGCCGTCATGGACAGGGTAACAGCCGCCCGTGAGGCAAAGAGGGCAGCAGCGAACGTACGATCCGCCCACCCGTCGTCTGGCGATGCCCCGTGACCGCCGCCATGCGGATCTTCAACGAGCGGTCGGACGGACCCGGCGCGGTGAGCGACCGCACGCACCACCGGCTGGGCGACCTGGTTCGCCCCTACGGGTGGGCCGTGATGATGACCGAGGCCGACTGCGCGAGCCCTCTGCCGCCCTACCGCGCGTGGCTCCGGCACATGAGCGGCCGGCGGATGTTCGGCCCGCACGCGACGACCGCCGAGGCCGCGGCGCTCGCGCTGCTGGCGAAGGTCGAGCCGATGACGCGCGGCCGGTGACCGCCGTCCGCTGGGCCGCGTGGGAGGACCGCACGGCCCACGCCGTGCCCGCCCGCGTCCGGCCCGTGCGGACGGCCTGCGGCATCCCCGCGCTTGACGAGCGCCTCGAGTGGCCGCCGGAGCGGCGCTGCGAGGCGTGCCTGTCCATCCACCCTCCCAAGGAGGTGAAGCACCGAAGGACCCCCTGAGACCGCCCAGTAGCCACCCCGACGACCGCAGAGGCACAGAAGTGACCGAAGACCTCATCACCATCAGCGCAGGCGCCCAGGCATCCATCGAGCCCGGCACGTACCACGTGACCCTGACCGACATCTCCGAGCCGCGGACGATCTACCCGCAGACCGGCCCCAACGCGGGCAAGGAGGTGGTGCTCCGCGATTGGACGTTCGCCACCGACGACGGCGCGGAGGCGCGCGGGAGCGCGTCCACCGCGTCGGGGCCGAAGTCCAAGACCTACGCCTGGCTGACCGCGCTGCTCGGCGGGACGCCGCCGGTGGTCGGGCAGTCGTACCCCCGCTCGCAGCTGCTCGGCCGCGAGGCGCTGGCGACCATCACCGCCGACGACGGCGGCTGGCCGCGCATCGCCAACCTGACGGCGCTGCCCAAGGCCCGCCCTGCGGCGAAGGCGCCGGTGGCTGCACCGGCCCCCGCGCCGGCGCCGGTGGCCGGCGGGGCTGCCGACTTCGCCGACGACGCGCTGCCCTTCTAGACGTGACAGCCATGCCGATCCCGCGCCCGGCTCCCGAGGCGCGCATCAAGGCGGCCCTGTGGTTCGCCGAGCGCGGGTTCGGCGTGTTCTCCGTCTGGTCGGCGGACGCCTCCGGCGCCTGCCGCTGCCAGCTCAAGGACAAGTGCGCCAACGCGGGCAAGCACCCGATCGGCAACCAGGGGTTCCACGACTGCACCCGAGACCCCGGCCGCATCACGACGCTGCTGTCCGCTGGGTCCGAGCCCAACTACGGGCTGGTCTGCCCCGACGGCGTGTTCGCGCTCGACGTGGACGGCGACGGCATCGCCCGGCTTGACGAGCTGGAGGCGCGGCTGGGCATGCTGCCCCGCACCCTCCGCACGCGGACGGCGCACGGCTACCACGTGTTCATGCGCTGGCCGCCGTCGCACCCCCGGCCCATCGGGCAGATGTTCGGCTACGTCACGCGCTGGGGCTCGGGATCCGGCGCCGGCTACGTCATCGGCCCGCGCAGCGTCCACGCCTCGGGCGCGGTGTACGAGCCCGACGGGACGCACATGGAGATCGCCGAGCTGCCCGAGGCGTGGGCCGCGGCAGTCGTGGCGCCCGCGGCCAGGGACGCCGACGAGATCACGGTGACGGGCGGTTACCGCCTGCCCGAGCCCGGCTACACGGGCGCGCGGTACGACGCCATCCGCGACTACGCGGCCAGCCGGTACATGCGCGGCATCGACAAGTCCGAGGTGTGGGCGGGCGTCGCGGCGGTCCTCGCCCCCCGGTTCGCCAGCCCGCTGTCGGAGCAGGAGCTGCGCGACCGGTTCGACCGCGCCTGGCGCGGGACCGCCGTCAGGCTCGGCCAGCCGCGGCCCCAGGAGCAGCCCGCCGCCCGGCCGTCGCTGCCGGGCATCGACGCCGTGGACCTGC
>JANYAA010000182.1 GCA_025355255.1 Chloroflexota bacterium
GGCTCGCCGCCGACCGCGACCCCGATCGACGACGGCGGGGCCTTCGGCGCGAGCGGCCTGTGGGCCGTGGCCGGCGGCCAGCTCTACCTCTCCAGCGACTTCGGCACCACGTGGGTCGAGCGCACCCTCGTGCCGGGCACGGGCCTCGACGCCACCTCCGGCGACGTGCTGTCCAGCGTATTCGTGCTCGACGCCAGCGACGCCTGGACGGCGAGCCCCGGGCCCGGTTCCACCGTCCCGTACGGCGGCCAGGGCCCCGGCTACGACCACCTGTACGTCGTCATCAGCCGCACCTCCGATGGCGGCGCCACCTGGCAATCGGTCAAGCTCCCGGGTGACTGGGGCGGCACGCAGCCGGTCCTCGCGTTCGCCGACGCCCAGCGCGGCTTCCTGCTGCTGTCGGGACTGCGCGGAGGCGGCGGGAGCGTGGTCTTCGCCTCCTCGGACGGCGGCGCGACCTGGCAGCGCGTCGGGGGCGCGGACAGCCTGGGCTCGATCTTCAGCGCGAGCGACGGGACCACGCTGTGGGCCGGCAACGAGGGCGACGCCGGGCCGGTCGCGCGACCGATCCTCGACGTGAGCCGCGACGGCGGTCGGACGTGGGGCGATGCTCGGCTGCCCGGCCTCGTCGGCGACATCTTCGTCAACGACAGTCCGGTCGCCCCGCCCGTCTTCGCCGGACCTGACGGGGCCCTTGCGGTGATCGCGGCTTCGACCGACAGCTCGCCCATGGTTCGCTTCTACCGTTCTGGCGATGACGGCCGCACCTGGTCGCTCGCTGCCCAGGTGCACATCGGCGAGAGCGGCTCCACTGCCGTCGCCGTCGTCGACCCGCTGCACTACGTCGTCATCGACTCGCACAGCGGCCAGCTTCAGGCCACGAGCGACGGTGGCGTCACGTGGCAGCCGGCGGCGTCGAGCGGTCTCGGCGCCGCGCAGCGGCTCCGCTTCTGGGATCCAAGAAACGGAACTGCGGTCGTCCAGATGACGAACGGCCAGGCGCCGGCGGCCGGCCTGCTGCGTACGACCGACGGCGGACGGACGTGGAGCCCCGTCGTGATCGCCGCCCCCTCGTCGGCCGCACCGTCTCCCGACGTCACCGCCCGGTACCCGGACGGAATCCCGAGCACGTTCCTCGGCCAGCACGTCTACCGTCCGGACGATCTCCGTCAGACGGTGCCGACCGGCCCGTTCCTCCTCGGCGGCTGGGACGCCGGTCCGGTGCCAGTCTCCTGTCCAGCCATGATCCCGGGCGCCTCGAACCCTCCATGCCCAGCCTTTGAGGGCCTGGCCGAGACGCGAGGCGGGCCGGTGGTCATCAGCGTGCGATGGGCGGCATTCTCGACGAAGGGCGCCCCGGCCCTCGTAATGCGCGTGACCGCAGAGCCGGCCCCAACGTGCGCCTCCATCCCGCCGGGCGGCTGTCCGGGCCCATCGGTGACGGTCCAGGAGGTCCTGTGGGCGGGCGATCCGTCAGCCTCCCCGCCGAGCCCGACGCCGAGCCCGACGTTCCAGATCCCCACGCAGCCGCCGGCCCAAGACACCTCGAGCTGGACCAAGGTGACCTTGCCGACGATCGTGACCCAGCCGATCACGGTGGGCGGGCCCGGGGGTGGGCCGTCGGCTTTGCCGGGCGGCGGTTTCATCGACTTCGTGCCGGCCGCCGCGGACCGAACGGTCGTGCTCACATCCCCGGACGGCTCGAACTGGACCCAGGTCGGTCAGATCTCCGGCCAGGACGCGCTCGGTGTCACCGGACCCGTGGCCTTCAACGGCCACATCTACGTCGCGCTCGGTGGCGAGGGTGGCGGCGGGTTCTACGGGATGCAGTCGAACGGTGCGGCGTGGGTATCGACCGACCTCGCCCACTGGACCAAGGCCCCGGCGCAGACGGGCCTCGGGGGCGCGATCTTCCGGGGGATCGCGGCCGGCTCGAAGAACTTCGTCGCCATCGGCGACAGCGAGGTCAGCGGCCCCACTGTCTGGACATCACCCGATGGCCTCCACTGGGGCCCGGTGCTCATGAAGTCGGTCTTTCCAATCGACCTGTCCGAGGCCACCGGGATCGCCCGGACAGCCGACGGGGTCCTCATCGTCGGGCGGATCGGGGAGAACGCCGCAACATGGACCTCACCCGACGGCCAGACCTGGACGGTGCACTCGCCGCTTCCGTCCGGCATTGGGTCCTTCAACGGCCTTGCCGAGGGGCCGGCAGGATTGGCAAGCCTGGTCGGTTCGCCAGGTGCGATTGAGGTTGCCCCCGGCGACTACCGCGCACCGGTCACGCCATGGACCTCCGCGGACGGACTGACCTGGCACGCCGGATCACCGAGCCCGGCACTCTTCGGCGCCTACGCCAAGATTGTCGGGGTTCCTGGTGGCTACCTGGCAGTCGGGACCATCGGCCTTGATACGACAGAGCATCTGTGGAGCTCGACCGACGGGACCACTTGGGTGCCCGTTGCGGGTGCGGATCTCGGCAACGACTCGAGCGCGGCGCTCGTCTCGGATGGCCGCCACGTACTCCTGTGGATCAGCGGGCCGACCGGACTGCAGGTGCTGCTGAGCGACGGGGTTCACGGCTGAATTCGTGCAGGCGTCGTGGGCTCGGCGCCTCACGCGCTAAGCAGCCAGTCGCACGGCTCGGGCGGCTCGGCGAGCCGCATCGTGACGGGAAGGTAGTTAGTGGCGGGGCAATGCCTCTCGCCCCGACCAAATCCCAAGGCAAGACCAAGCCGGGCCCCGATGTGGTCCGGCTTCTGTTTGCCACGTCAGCTCATCCGTCCCGCGCCTTCGGGACAGTACGAGATTCCGCCCGGCCGCCGCAACCGCAGTGTGTGCCGCCAGGCGTCTCGAAGTGTGGCCACTGCCTGCGCCTTCAGCGCCGGCGGCCGGAACGGCTTGACGCGCCAGACACAGACGCGTACGCTAGGACGTACGTACAAGAGGATTGCCCGACCATGACCACCATCACCGCGACCGAGGCGCGCAGGCAGCTCTACAAGCTCCTCGACGACGTGTCCGACTCGCACGAGCCGGTCCAGATCACCGGCAAGCGCGGCAACGCGGTGCTGGTCGGGGAGGACGACTGGCGCGCCGTCCAGGAGACCCTCTACCTCGTGTCCATCCCGGGCATGCGCGAGTCCATCATCGAGGGCATCGCGACCCCCGCGGAGGAGCTCGACGTCGAGCTCC
>JANYAA010000186.1 GCA_025355255.1 Chloroflexota bacterium
CGCCTACGCCTACGCCTACGCCTACGCCTACGCCGACACCCGCCACGCCGTCCCCATCGGCAGCTGGCTCGTCCACTCCGTGAGTTTGGGCCTGCTCCTTCGGGGGCTGGCCATCGGGTTTGCCGTCGCGGCGGCGCTGGGACCGGTTGGGCTGCTGGTCATCCGGCGGACGATCGATCGAGGCTTCGCCCACGGGTTTGCATCAGGGCTCGGCGTCGCGTCTGCTGACGCGCCGTACGGCGCCATTGCCGCGTTCGGCCTCGCTGCGGTCACGCAGATGCTCGTCGGCATCGAGCGCCCGCTTGCCGTCATCGGCGGTCTTGTGCTTGTGCTGCTGGCGCTGCGCGGCGTGCGCGGGATCCTCGCCGGATCCGGATCGGTCGCCCACGCGGACGGCGCAGCCCGCCTCGACTCGCTGCGCGGCGCCTGGGTCTCGATGGTGGGGCTCACCCTGACGAACCCCGCCACCATCCTCTCGTTCACGGCGCTCTTTGCGAGCATCGGCGTGGGCACCGGCGGCCCCGTGGGAGCGGCCACGGTGACCGTCGGGGTGTTTGGTGGCTCCGCCGCGTGGTGGGCCATCCTGACCGGCGCCGTGGCCGGGCTCCGCGCCCGCCTCACGCCCGGTGTCGTCCGCGGCCTCAACGTTGTGTCCGCGGCGATGATCGCCGTGTTTGGCCTCACCGCGATCGCGGTTGGCGTGGTTGCGCCCGGCGCCTAGAACGTGCGGGACCTGACGCTTCCGGACGCCGCCGTCTTTGACTGGGACGGCACCATCGTGGACACGCTGGGGATGATCTACCGCGCCAACGTGGTGGTGCTGGGCCGCCACGGCATTGCGCTGTCGCGCGACTGGTTCCGCGAGCGCTACACGCCTGACTGGCGCAAGGCTTACGCGGATCTTGGTGTCCCTGAGGCGCTCTGGGAGGAGTCGGCTCGCCACTGGTCCGAGGAGATGGGGCGGATGCGGCCGCGTGCGCTGCCCTGGGCGCGCGGCGGGCTGCGTCGCCTCCAGCGCCACGGCGTGCGGCTGGGCCTCGTGACGGCGTCTACTCGGGCGGTGGTGGAGCCGAACCTGGCGCGGCTCAACCTGACCGGGGTCTTTGAGACGGCGTGGTACGCGGACGACGTGGAATACGGGAAGCCGCACCCCGAGGGCCTGCTGCGGGCGCTCGACGTGCTGGGTGTCGCTGCGGCCAGAACGGTGTACGTGGGCGATACCGTGACGGACCTCGAGATGGCACGGGCCGCTGGGTCAGGGTTCGCCGCCGTTGGGGCAACGACAACGCCTGAATCCTTCCAGCGAGCCGGCGCCGATCATGTCTGGGCCGGGGTTGGGGCGTGGGTTGATGACCTGTTTGGGCCCATTGGACCGTCTCGCGGTGGGGCCGGCTCGGGCTAGGATCGAGGGATGCTTCGCCTGCTCGCCGCCGTCAACGCGCTCGTTGAGCGCATCCTTCTGCCCCTCAGCATCGCCGGGCTCGTCAGTGGCCTGGTGCTGGCCGCTTCGGGTCGTCATGATCTTGCGGGCATCGCCTGGGGCTCCCCGGCCGTCGTGATCGGGATCTGGCTGGCCGCGTCGATCGTGCGCGACCTGGTCCACCGTGAGGCCGGCGTTGACGTCATCGCCGTGATGGCGATCGGGGGCGCCCTCGCCTTTGGCGAGTACCTGACGGCAGCCGTGATCGGCGTCATGCTCGCCACCGGTGACGCGCTGGAGCGGTTTGCCCAGGGGCGCGCGCACCGCGAGCTCTCCGCGCTGGTCTCGCGAGCCCCGCGCATCGTCCACCGCCATGAGGACGGCTCCATTGCAGACCGACCCGTGGTTGAGGTCAGGGTTGGCGACCGCCTCCTGGTCAAGCCCGGCGAGGTTGTCCCGGTTGACGGCTCCATCACGGGTGACCCAGCGGTGCTGGACGAATCGGCACTCACTGGCGAGTCGCGGCTCGCCAACAAGGGTGCAGGCGATCCGGTCAGTTCGGGAACCGTCAACGCTGGCGCTCCATTTGACTTGATCGCCACGGCCACGTCCGAGCACAGCACGTACGCCGGCATCGTCCGCCTCGTTGAGGAGGCCCAGTCGTCGAAGGCCCCGTTTGTGCGGCTGGCGGACCGCTACGCCTTGTTGTTCGTGCCGCTGACGCTCGTGCTCAGCGGGATTGCGTGGCTGACGTCCGGTGATCCCATCCGTGCGCTCGCAGTCCTTGTTGTCGCAACGCCGTGTCCGCTGCTGCTCGCCGCGCCCATCGCCATCGTCGCGGGCATCAGCCGCTGCGCAAAGCGCGGGATCATCGTCAAGGGCGGCGGGGCCATCGAGGCACTCGCGAGAGCCAAGGTGCTCCTGTTTGACAAGACGGGGACGCTCACTGCCGGCCGGCCCAACCTCGCGGACATCGTGGCGGCGCCCGGGTGGACGCCGGCGGACGTCATCCGCTTCGCCGCCTCGCTGGAGCAGGTCTCGCCGCATGTGCTGGCCGCCGCGATCGTCTCTGGCGCACGCACCCGCAACGTTCCACTCGAGCTTCCTGAGCGAGCTGAAGAGGTGCCGGGATCCGGGATTTCCGGCAGCGTCGGCGGCGTTGATGTGCTTGTGGGGACAGCCGCCTTCGCTGGGCGCGGCGCGGAACTGCCCGCTTGGGCACGCGACGTGCGGCGGAGGGTCAACCTTGAGGGCGCCACCGCGGTCTACGTTGCAACCGACGTGATGATTGGCGCCTTGGTCCTCGACGACCCTATTCGGCCGGAGACGCCGCGCGTCATCCGCTCGCTTCGCCGGGCCGGGGTGCGTCGCACGGTCATGGTTACTGGCGATCACGCGGGCGTGGCCGACATGGTGGGCGCGGCGATCGGCGTGGACGCCGTGCTCGCGGAGCGGACACCTGTGGACAAGGTGGACGCCGTGAACGAGGAAAAGGCGGAGGCCGGCGGGATCCTGATCATGGTGGGCGACGGCCTCAACGACGCCCCTGCGCTCGCGGCAGCCGACGTCGGCGTCGCCATGGGCGCCCGCGGCGCCACAGCGAGTTCAGAGGCAGCCGATGTGGTGATCACCGTAGACCGGCTGGACAGGTTGCCCGAGGCAATCCGGATTGCGCACCGAGCCCGCTACATCGCCGTGCAGAGCGTCGTCGCCGGCATGGGCATGTCGCTGGTGGCCATGGTGGCCGCCACGGCTGGACTCCTGCCGCCGGTGGCCGGCGCGATGGTGCAAGAGGCGATCGACGTCATCGTCATCCTCAACGCGTTGCGCGCCCTTCGCGGTGGCCTGGAGAAGGCCCCGCACATCCCGGGCTGGAATGCGATTGGCGGCAAGCTACGGCACGAGCACCGCGGCTTGGGCAACTCCATCGCGCGGCTCAGACCGCTCGCCGACAGCCTCGGCTCGCTGCCAGCTGGCCAGGCGCGTGTGGAGCTGGAGTCGGTCCGGTCGTTCCTGGTCAGCGACTTGGTGCCGCACGAGGAGGTTGAGGACCGCGAGGTCTTCCCGCTTCTCGCTGCTGCCGTCGGCAATGACGACGTCACGGCAGGGCTGCACCGCACCCACACCGAGATCTTCCATCTGGTGCGCCTGACCGACCGTCTCGTCGGAGAGCTGCCGGAAGCTGGCCCGGGGCCTGAGGACCTCACGGACCTCCGGCGCGTGCTCTACGGGCTGGACGCCATCCTGCGCCTGCACATGGCGCAGGAGGAGGAGTTGTACCTGTCGCTGGGCGACATGCCACAGGACATCCATGACACGACGCAGGTGGAGCGCTCAGCCGCCTGACCCGCCTGGGGAGGCCCGCCTGGGGAGGCCCGCCTCAGGAGGCCCGCCTCAGGAGGCGCGTGGTCGTCGATCGCCCGCTTCGTCGCCTTCGAGGAGGGCCGCGACGGCGGGGAGCACCGTCTCCCGTGTGTACGGCTTGGGCAGGAAGCCGTCCCACTCGCGGCCGATACCGCGGCGAAGGGCGTCCTCGTCCGAGTACCCCGATGTGCACAGGACGCGGATCTCGGGGCGCGTTGCACGAAGCGCCGCCGCCAGTTCGGCGCCCCCCATGCCTGGCATCACCAGGTCCGTGAAGAGCACGTCGATCCGGCCCTGGTGACCGCTGGCCAGCGCAATGGCACCTGGCCCGTCCGGGGCCGACAGGACCTCGTAGCCGCCTGCGGTCAGGATGCGCTCTGCGATTGCGCGCAGCACGCCGACATCCTCGGCGACAAGGATGGTGCCGCTGCCGTGCCGCGGCGTCTCGGGCTGGACCAGCGTTGCGCGGTTAGCGGGGGTGGCGTGGGACATGGCGGGGAACGAGAGCCGGAATGTGGTGCCAAGTGCAGGGTCTGAGACCACGTCGATCCGCCCGCCCGACTGCTCTACAAACCCGTGGACCATCGTCAGCCCAAGACCCGCGCCCTCGCCTTCCGGCCGTGCAGTGAAGAACGGCTCGAACAGCCGGTCCGCCACCTCTTGCGGCATGCCGGTTCCCGTGTCGGAGATGCGCAGAACGACAGAGCCGGGACCTGACGCGGCCGGCTGGTGCTCGGCAGCCAGCGTGATGGTGCCGCCTGCGGTCATCGTCTCCCGGGCGTTCACCGCAAGGTTGATGACCGCCCGCTCCAGCATGCCGGGGTCCACGTGGATGCGCGGCAGACCCGGCCCCGGCTCCACCACGATGGCCACGTCATGGCCGACAAGCGGCCGCAGGATCCACTCCACGTTCTGCAGGAACTCACGCAGGTCCAGGACCCGCGGCCGCAGGATCGAGCGCCGCCCAACCGCGAGCAGCTGGCGGGTGAGCGCTTGTGCCCCGATAGCGGCGCGCTGGATCTCGTCCAGATCGGCACGGGCTGGGTTGTCGGCGGGCACCGTCTCGAACGCGAACTCGACGTGGCCCAGCATAGACGTCAGCAGGTTGTTGAAGTCGTGGGCAACGCCTCCGGCGAGCTGGCCGATGGCCTCCATGCGCGCAGAATGCGCGAGACGCGACTGTGTCTCGCGTTCGGGCCGGATGTCGCGGACCAGCAGCAGTTGGCCCGTGGGCTCGCCGTCGCCGTCACGCAGGAGCGTGATGCGCACGGCCATTGGGATGTCCGCACCGTCCGCCGTGCGGATGGCGATCTCGCCAATCCAGCGAGCAGACGCAAGGAGCGTCTCGCGTACATCGTCAAGCGGCACGCCTTTGGGCAGGCGGGGCAGATAGTCCGCCATCTCGGTACCGATGACCTCGACAGGGCTCCGCCCGACGAGCTGTGCAAATGCCCGGTTGGCGTAGGTGATCCGGCCGGGCATGCTTGTCAGCACCATCGCGTCGGCCGCCTCATTGACGGCCTGGACCAGCCGGCGGTGGTCATCCTCGAGCATGCGACGTGCTGTGATGTCGCGGATCAGCGCGCGAACCGTGCCGTCGGCAGCGCCGGACTGGCTGATCTCGATCCACGCGGTCGCATTTCCGCGGCCGATCCGGTATTCGGACAGGAGCGAGGCCCCGTTGGCGACCGCCTCAAGATCGGCAGCAACAAGGTCTTGCTGGGCCGGGACCACCAGATCAATCAGGGTGGCAGCGTCGAGACGCTCCGAATCAATGCCGAGGATCTCGCACGCGGCCGGGTTGGCAAACTCAAAGCGCCCGGCGCCGTCCAGAACCACAATCCCGTCGCAGGCCTGGGTGAGCACTCCGGCGAGGCGGGCTTCACCGGCCTCGGCCAACGCCTTGGCCTCGCGAAGCTGCGTCACGTCGGCCGCCGAGACCAGCACGCGGATCACCCGCCCGGTGCCGTCAACCTCGAGCGGCACGGACGCAGATGATACCCAGACGGTGCGTCGTCCCGGCCGCACGATGCCGAAGACGCTTGGCCCGACGGCCTTGCCGGTAGTGCGGACAGCGTCGGTCGCCAGGACGGGTTGGGTCGGCAGAGCGCTGTTCTCAGCTACCAGATACTGCGCCAGCGCATGGATGTCCAGGCCCAAGATGTTGATGCCTACACGCGCAAACAGCCCGAGGGCTACCGGATTGGCGGTCTCGATGCGGTCATCAGGCCCAACGACGACCACGCCCTCGGCGAGCG
>JANYAA010000157.1 GCA_025355255.1 Chloroflexota bacterium
CTGGGGACCCACGATCACCACCGCCAGTGGCACCGGCGACACCGCCGCGCTGACCTGGGCGCCCTCGCCGGGCTCGGTGTCGGACGCGCCGTACCGCTGGCATCTCACTGCAACAGACGGCCTCGGAAACGGACCGTCAAGCTCATGGGGCACCTTCACGATTGACCGAACCGCCCCGACGCTTGGCCTCGCCGGCGATCCGGTGACGCCGCTCTTCCTCAGCCCCAACGGGGACAAGGTGCGCGACACCATCACGCTCGCACCCACGTCCACCGAGCGGGGCATCGCGAAGGTCACCATCCGCAACAGCGCGGCAGCCACCGTCGCGACCCTGCAGGGCATCCTGTTCGGGTCCGGCGCCACGATCACCTGGGACGGTCGCGACACCGGGGGCACCGTTGTCCCCAACGGCGTGTACGAGGCATCTGTGGTCGCCATGGACGATGCCGGCAACGCCAGCGCTCCGCAGACGCGGACAGTGCAGGTCTACAGCGCGCTGGGCTTCGCCACGGCGGCGCCGGCGCTCTTCTTCCCGCAGGACGGCGACGCCCTGGCGGCAACCACGACGGTGGGCTTCACGCTTGCGGACCCAGCCACGGTCACCTGGAAGATCATCGACGGCTCAGGCGCGACGGTTCGGACGGTGAAGACCGCCGAGGCACTCATCGCCGGCGTCTACACCTTCCCATGGGACGGCCGAAACGATCTGGCGGCATACGTGCCGCGCGGCGCCTACCGCTCTGTGGTCACCGCCAGTACTGACGCACTGGCCGCCACCCTCGTCTCGGCGGTCTACGCCGACGCGTTCAAGGTGGTCTCCAGCGACACAACCCCGGCCCGCCTCCAGAGGATCGTCATCACGGCCACCACGGCCGAGACGCTCTCCACCACGCCGCGCCTGTACGTGATGCAGCCGGGACGAACAACCTGGAGTGTCCTGATGATCAAGATCAGCGCCACCGCGTACCGGGCAACGATCACCGTGCAGTCCGGCGTGGCTGGGACGATCAAGTTCAAGGTTCTGGCCAAGGACAGCGCGGCTATGGCGCAGTACTCCGTCCTGGCCCTGCCCCTGCACTGACCCCTGCACTGACGTGGCCGCGAAGCGGCTGGCACGGCGACAGCCCCTGGGGCTCGCTGCCCAACGCGCCGGCCGCTCCGCTACCCGTGCGCTCGTGCGCCCGTACACTGCTCGCATGACCAACGAACCTTCAGCCCCACCCGTTGGCTCCGGCACGTGGGTGGTGCTGCCCACGTACAACGAGGCAGAGAACCTCGAGGGCATCGGTGCGGCGATCCTGGTGGCGCTGCCGGGCGGCACGCTGCTGGTGGTTGACGACGGGTCGCCCGATGGGACCGGCGGTATCGCTGACCGCATGGCCGCGGCCGACCCCCGGGTGCGCGTCCGCCACCGCACGGCGAAGCAGGGACTGGGCCGTGCCTACCTTGACGGCTTTGGCGTGGCGCTTGCGGGCGGCGCGGCCATCGTGGTCCAGATGGACGCCGACTGGTCACATGACCCGGCGGTCCTGCCGCAGCTGATTGCGCCCGTGGTGGGTGACCGCGCAGACCTTGTCATCGGCTCGCGGTATACGCGTGACGGCGGGGTTGAGGACTGGGGGATCTTCCGGCGGATCATCTCCCGCGGCGGCTCTGTGTTTGCGCGCACGGTGCTGGGTCTTGCCCCCCACGACCTGACCGGTGGCTTCAAGGCCTGGCGCGGAGCCACGCTGGCCGCCGTGCCTCGCCACGGCGTCCGGGCCGGCGGATACGTCTTCCAGATCGAGATGACCTATCGGGCAAGCCGTATGGGCGCCCGAGTCACCGAGGTGCCCATCACGTTCCGGGATCGCCGCGCCGGGACCTCCAAGATGAGCCGCCGCATCATCGTGGAGGCGCTGCTGGTCGTGATCGGCCTGCGTCTTGACGAGCTGCGCGGCCGGGGACCCGCCAAGGGCGGGGGAGCCCCCAAGGCGTGACCGGCGCGGCCGACAAGATCGGCGTTGCCGGAGTCCGCGTCGTCCTTGACCTTCGGCCGCTGCAGAATCCTGAGCACGCGCCGCTCACTGCCGCGTATCTCGAGGGGCTCCTTGAGGCGCTTGACGCCAACCCGATCGACGGCGAGTCGTTCGCCTTCCTGCTGTCGGTGGACCGCGAAGATCCGACGGAGGGGCGCTGGCCTATGCTCAACGTGGTGGGCCGGCGCCTGCTGCCGCCGACGAGGGTCCTTCGTGCCGGTGCCCTAGTGACGGACCCGTTCCTCCTGCGCGGCGCCATTACCGGGGCCGGGTGGCGCGCGGAGCGCAGCGGGGCGGCGGGCTCGGTCTACTTTGCCGCCGCGGGTGCCCTGCCCATCGCCTCGCCCATTCCCGTGGTTGCGGCGCTGCTGGACCTTGCGCCGTGGCAGCTGCCCGAGGCGTGGCAGCGCGGCGGGTTCGCCCGGTTTGGTCAACGGCTTCGGGCCCGGCTGCTGCGGGATGCAGCCGCCGTGATCCTGCCCAGCCGGTCGGCTTCCGCCGAGGCGCACCGCCTCCTCCACGTGCGCCAGGCGAAGGTACGGGTGGTGCCGATGGCCGCAAGGGCCGCGTTTAGGCCGGACGCCGTGGCGGGCGCCGAGGCTGAGCGGACGCGGCTGGGGCTGGACGAGCGCTATGCGGTCTACACGGGTCGCTTCGATGCGCGTGAGGATCTGCCGACGCTCCTTGGCGCACTCTCGATCCTCACCGCTGAGCCGGCTCCTGCGGGTGCCACGACTTGGCCGCCGCGCGTGTGCGTGGTGGGCGCCTCGCCTGACGATCGCGCCTCACTTTCGCGGGCAGCGTCCAAGGCCGGCGTGGCCGATGCGGTGGCGTATGCACCCGGCTTGAGCGACGAGCGGCTGGCTTCGCTGACGGCCGGCGCTCGCTTCGCGCTGGAGCCAGCCAGGTCGGATGCGGGTGGCGTGGCCGCGATGGAGGCGCTCGCCGCCGGCGTGCCGGTCATCGCGAGCGCCGTTGGCGCGCTGCCCGAAGTCGTCGGCGCCGCCGGGATCCTCGTGGAGCCGGGTGACCCGGCGCGGCTTGCCACGGCGATCCGCGCGGTCTGGTCTGATGACGCACTCCACGCCACGCTGAAGGCGGCCGCTGTGGCCCGCGCCGAGACGCCCCGGACATGGGCCGACGTGGCGCGCGAAACACGGGTTGTGTGGGCGTCCGCTGCACGACCTGCGCCGCTGCGCTAGGCCTGCGCCGTTGGCTAGGTCCGGCCGCCGGCCCGCCGGGCCGTTGGCTAGGCCCGACCCGGGTCAGCTGGGGCTGGGTGTGGGCGATGGCGCCAGCGCCGGCGACGCGTCAGGCGTCCACGGCTTGCCAGCGGTGAACTTGACCGCGGTTCCGATCTCCACCACGTTCACGAACGTCTGCCCCGCTGTCAGGGTGACTGGCTTGCCGTCAGGTCCAAACAGCAGGGTTGGCGCCGTCATCGACGCCTTCTTCCAGGTGCCCTTGAGGGTCACGCCGTTGGTGGACATCCAGGCGGTGCCGGTTCCGACGAACTGCGCCTCAAGGCGGTGCTTCCCAGATCCGTCGTTGAGCGGCGCAAAGCTCATGGCGATGACCACGACGTTCTTGGGCGCAATCCGGATCTTGGTTCCGGCATCGACCTGCGGGCCTTCAACCGAGACCGTGCGCAGGTAGGTGTTGGTGGTCCGGTCGTACTTGTAGGAGATCAGGTTGGCCGAGTACGGGACAACGATGGCGCCGCCCACCGGGCGCTGCTCCAGCTGTGCATCGGGCGCAAACTGCCAGGCCGGCGTGTAGGTCATCGTGATTGCAGCGCCGGTCCGCTTGACCAGCAGCTCCATGTGCTTGCTGTCCGTGTACACGTTGTGGGGCGCATCCCGCTGCTTGATGCGCCACATGTAGGCGGCGCCCCAGCGGAACTCATCCGCGTTCCACACCACTTGGCCGCTGCCCTGCGCGGACTTCAGGAGCGCCATCGCCTGCGGGGAGCCGCCGACGTGGAGGTAGACCGCGTTCCACTCGGCCGCCCACGCGATGAAGTAGAGGCGCGAGCTGCGAATGGGTCCGACAGCCGCCGGGTCGCCCGCCTCGAACAGCGCCAGGTAGCGCGGGATGCCGCCTTCCGCCGGTGCCTGCCAGACGATGCTGGCGTCGCTCAGGCCGGACTGGGGTCTCGCCGCAGACAGGTCGTCGATCATCACGCCCACCACGTGGCGCGAAGCCTGGTCCTCGGTGACCATCAGCCCGGTCATTGGGTCGGGCACGAGCACGGGAGTGGGCACCGGGGTTGGCGCGGGCGCAACGGTGGGTGTTGGCGTCGGGATGGGCGGGGGCGTGATCACATCGGTGGGCGCCGGCGTCATCACCCCGGTGGGGGCCTGCGTTGGCGCTGGCGTCACCACGGATGACCCGCACGCCGCAACAACGGCGAGGACCAGCAGACTCGCCGTGAGGGAGGGGTTGCGCGAGATCATCTCACTCTCTTGTGAATCAAGATGCGGAGGATAACCGAAGATCAGGCGGGTGCTTCGGGAGTAGGCTCGTGCTGCGCACATCCGATGCCTCGAGGACCAACCGCCATGGCTGACACCGCCAATCTGGGCCCGAAGCCCGTCCGCAAGCGCAAGGCTGCCAACGCGCCGGGGCCCGGCCTCCTGATCGAGCACGAGGGCGCTCCCGCGGAGGCTGACGCCGCGGTTGGCGACGCTGCCCCCGCCGACACGGCCCCCCGCCTGGCAGGCCTCCGCATCGAGCGCGGCGGCATCGAGCACGCAACTGCACAGCAGGTTGAGGTCCGCATGGGCGGAATCGGCCAGCTGGAGGCAGACGAAGTCTTCGTCTCATGGGGCGGCGTGGGCGCCGCTCGCGCCAAGCAGGTTGGCGTGGAGTTCGGCTCCGTAGGCGCCGCGCTGGCGGGCGAGCTGCGGGTCAGCCAGGGCTCGGTGGGCGTCGCCGCAGCCCGCGAAGCCGTCATTGAGCAGTCATTCGTCCGCACGCTGATCGCCCAGGACGTGCGGATCACCCGGCCAAGCGCCGTGCTGCTGCTGCTGGCGGCCCGCGTGGAGGGCTCGGTCCGACCGGTGCTGGACTGGCGCGCTGCTCTGGCGTTCGGCGCGGCGTTTGGCCTTGTCAGCGCACTCGTCCGCCGGGCCCGCAAGCCGAGTCGCTGACAGGGTCGCGCTACGGTGCCCGGTATACTCGGCACCGTCCTCGGGCGAACTCCCGCACGGCCGCGTATGACGCTGGCCAACGGGCGCCTGATCCGCATCCGCGCACGGAGTGAGCCAGCCACGTGATCGACCCGACCGCCCGCGTCCACCCCACGGCGGATCTTGAGGCGGACGTCTCCATCGGCCCGGGCTCAAGCGTGTGGCACCGCGCGCAGATCCGTTTCGGCGCCCGTATCGGCGCCCAGTGCGTGATTGGCCGTGACGCGTTTATCGACGAGGGCGTCACCCTCGGGGACCGCGTAAAGGTCCAGAACCTTGCCCTGGTCTACCACGGTGTCACTGTGGAGGACGGCGTCTTCATCGGGCCCAACGCCATCCTGACCAACGACCGCTACCCGCGGGCAATCACCGCGGACGGCGCCCTCGCCCGCGCGGACGACTGGACCGTCTCGCCCATCGTGCTCCGCTCGGGCTGCTCCATCGGGGCGGGTGCCGTCGTGGTGGCCGGCACGGATGTCGGCCGATTTGCCACCGTGGGTGCCGGGTCCGTTGTAACGCGCAACGTCCCGGACCATGCGCTCGTGGCCGGCAACCCCGCCCGCCGCCTGGGCTGGGTGTGCGGCTGCGGCCAGCGCCTTGTGGACAACGGCGGCGCCCAGGTGCGCGCCAACTTCGAAGGGGCGACGCGCTGCCCGCGCTGCTCGGCCTCGTACACCATCACCGGCGACGTCTGCGTCGATGCTGCCTGAACGGAGTTCCGCCCGATGATCCCCATCTCCAAACCCGACATCGGCCTCGCTGAAGAGGAGGCCGTCCTCGAGGTCCTGCGCTCGGGCATGCTCGCCATGGGCCCCAAGACCAAGGCGTTCGAGGAGGCCTGGGCCGAATACTGCGGCGTCAAGCACGCCATCCTGATGAGCAATGGCACCGTTGCCCAGGAGGCGGTGCTCCACGGCTTGGGCATCGGGCCGGGTGACGAGGTCATCACTGTCTCGTTCAGCTTCAACGCCACCGTGAGCGTGATCCTGCGGGTTGGCGCCACGCCGGTCTTCGTGGACATCCGCGCGGATGACTTCTGCATGGACCCCGACCAGGTGGAGGCGGCGATCACGCCCCGCACCAAGGCCATCATGCCGGTCCACCTGTACGGCTTGATGGCCGACATGGCGCCGCTGGAGGACATCGCGAAGCGTCACGGGATCGTCATCATCGAGGACGCGGCCCAGGCGCACGGCGCGGCATACGCGGGGCGCAAGGCGGGCCAATTTGGTCCGGCGATGTTCAGCCTGTACGCCACGAAGAACCTCATGACCGGCGAGGGCGGCTTCGCCACCACCGATGACGACGCTTTGGCGGACCGGATCCGCATCTTCCGCAACCACGGCATGCGCGTCCGCTACTACCACGAGTCCCTGGGCACCAACTACAAGCCGGGCGACATCGCCGCGGCCATTGGGCTTGCCCAACTTCCCCGTCTTGACGAGCGGACGGCCCGGCGCCGCGAGAACGCCGCGTTCCTGCGCGAGCAGCTAGGCTCGGACTACCTCGTCCCGTCGGTCCCGGCGGGCCGCGACCACGTCTGGCACCAGTTCGTCATGCGCTTCCCAGGTGAGCGCCAGACCGTGATTGACGGCCTCGCCGCGCGCGGTGTGGGGACGCTCATCTACTACCCGGTGCCCATCCACAAGCAGGCCTACGTCCAGAGCTATGTGCCGGGCGCTCAGGATCTGGACCTGCCGGTCACCAACCTGCTCAGCGATGAGGTGCTCGCCGTCCCCGTCCATCCCAAGCTCTCCGGCGACGACCTCGCCACGATTGTCGCGGCTGTCCGCGAGGTCGCCACCCCGTTGGCCCGGTGAGCGCGCCGCCCCGCATCCGGGTTGGTCTCGCGGGTCTGGGATCCATGGGCCGCAACCACCTGCGCGTTGTCTCGGGACACGCGGACACGGTGCTGGCCGCGGTGGCTGACCCCGATCCCGCCGCCCTCGAGGCGGCCGTCGCGCAGACGGGCGCCGCAGGGTACGCCGACCCGCTGGCGATGGTGCGCGAGGCGGACGTGGACGCGTTTGTCGTGGCCGCGCCCACCACTGCGCACGTGCCGTTGGCGCTGGCCGCCATCGAGCGCGGGCTGCCGGTCCTCGTGGAGAAGCCGCTGGCCGCCACCCTCGCCGAGGCCCTGCAGATTGTGGACGCCGCGCGAGCCGCCGGGGTCGCGGTCCAAGTGGGCCACGTCGAGCGCTACAACCCGGCGGTCCTCAAGCTTGGCGAACTGCTCCGCGAGGGCTGGCTGACGACGATCTACGCCATCACCAGCCGCAGGGCCGGCCCCTTCCCCGCGCGCATCCGGGACGTGGGCGTGACCGTGGACCTGGGCACGCACGACGCCGACATGCTCTGCTGGATCGCCGGCGAGCGCCCTTCCCGCGTGTACGCGGAGCTGGCGCAGCGCAAGCACGCCACGCACGAGGACCTCCTGTTTGGCCTGCTCCACTTCCCGTCCGGGGCCTCGGGGATGCTGGACGTCAACTGGCTCACCCCTGCCAAGCGCCGCCAGCTGGCGGTCGTGGGCGAGGAGGGAATGTTCGAGCTGGACTACCTCACGCAGAAGCTGACGTTCACCAAGTCAGACCTCGCGCATCCGCAGCTGATCGCGGGCTACGCGCCCACGTTCACGGGCGACGTGCTGGACATCGAGGTGCAAGTCAAGGAGCCGCTCCAGGCGCAGCTCGACGCGTTTGTCCGCGCCATCCGCACGGGCGAGCGGCCGTACGTTGATGCGGAGGACGGCGCCTGGGCCGTGCGGATCTGTAACGGCATGCTGGACGCTGCCGCGTCGCGGGTGCCCGTGGTGCTCGGCCTGCCGGCAGGCCCGCCGGCCGGCGAGGACGGATCCGCCGCATGACCATCGTTCGCCGCCCGTCCGTGGGAGCGTCGATGCTTGGCGGGTCCATTACGGTCCCTGCCAGCCCCTGCAGCCACGCACCGGCCCGCTCCGTCAGCCCGTGGGTTGGCGGGGCCGGCACCGCGGGTGCCGTGGCGGTCGTTGGTGCGGGGAAGATGGGCCTGCCGCTTGCCGCGCAGTTTGCCTCGCACGGGTGGAACGTGACCGCGGTGGACATCAACCCGGCGGTCGTGGACGCCATCAACGCCGGCCAGTCCCACGTGGGCGAGGAGCCAGGGCTGGCAGAGCTGGTTGCCCGGGTCCACGCCGAGGGCCGCCTCCACGCCACCACGGACGCCGCGGCAGCCGCCCGTGCCTCCGACGTGGTGGTGCTGATCGTCCCGGTCATGCTGGATGAGGACCACAAGCCCGATTACCGGTACATGGATCCGGCGGTCGCCTCGATTACGCCCGGCATCCACGAGGGCATCACGGTGGTCTTCGAGACCACCCTGCCCATCGGCGACACGCGGCGCCGCTTCGCCCCTGCGCTGGAGGCCGAGTCGGGTCTCAAGGCTGGCAGCGACTTCTTCGTCGCCTTCTCGCCGGAGCGCCTGTTCTCCGGGGCTGTGCTGGCCAACCTCGCCGCGTATCCCAAGCTGGTTGGCGGCATCGGCGCGGCGTCCACGGACCGCGCGGCCGCGTTCTACGCATCGGTGCTTGACGCGGAGGTGGTGGCCATGTCCTCCTCGGAGGCGGCCGAGTTCAGCAAGCTTGCCGACACCACGTACCGCGACGTCAACATTGCGCTCGCCAACGAGTTCGCGCAGGCCGCGGACCTGTGGGGCGTGGACGTCCAAGAGGTGATCGCGGCCGCCAACAGCCAGCCCTACAGCCACATCCACCAGCCGGGTATCGGCGTGGGGGGGCACTGCATCCCCGTCTATCCGCACCTGTTGCTTTCCCGCGCCCCCGGTTTGCGCCTGGTGGAGACCGCGCGTGAGGTGAATGACGGCCAGACCGGCCGTGCGCTTGCCGCGCTGAGCGGGCTGCTAGGCGGTCTGTCCGGCGCGCCTGTGCTGGTGCTGGGCATCACGTACCGTGAGGGCGTCAAGGAGCTGGCGTACAGCCGGGCAATCCCGTTGATCGCCGCCCTCCGCGAGACCGGAGCCGATGTGGCGGCATACGACCCGCTCTTGGACGACGCCGAGATCGGCCGGCTTGGCGCGACGCCGTGGCACTGGGGCGACCCGGGACCGTTCCGCGCCGTGATCACGCAGACGGGGGACAGGCGGTTCCTCGCGCTGGACCCGGCCTGGTTCCCGGACCTCGCCGTGGTGTACGACGGGCGCAACAGCCTGCGCATGCTGGCGCTGCCGCAGGGCGTCACGTATCTGGGCGTCGGCGTCCAGGCCGCCACTCGCGCGCGACCCGCGTAGCCCACGGCTTCGAGGCCAAGGCGAAACCAGTGCGCATCGTCACCGTCGTCGGGACACGCCCGCAGCTGATCAAGGCTGCCGCGCTCAGCCCCGTCCTTCGGCGCCGCCACGAGGAGATCCTTGTGGACACCGGCCAGCACTACGACGAGGCGATGGCGGGCGCGTTCTTTGCGGAGTTGGAGCTGCCGCCACCGCACCACTCGCTGGGCATCGGCGGCGGCACGAGCACGGCGCAGGTGGCGCGGATGCTGCTGGCGCTGGAGCAGATCGTTGTCGCGGCGGCGCCCGATGCACTCCTGGTCTATGGCGACACCAACTCCACGCTCGCAGGCGCTCTCGTGGCCGCCAAGCTGGACATCCCCGTTGCGCACGTGGAGGCGGGACTGCGCAGCTTTGACCGCCGGATGCCGGAGGAGATCAACCGGGTCGTCGCGGACCACCTGTCCCGTTGGCTCTTTGTCCCTACGGCAACCGCGGTGCAGAACCTGGCGGCTGAGGGGATCACGCTCGGTGTGATCGTGGTGGGCGACGTCATGCAGGACTTGGCTGCACGCCTTGCGCCCACCGTTCGCGACGGGGAACCGGTGACGGCGCTTGGCCTACGCCCGGGCGAGTACCTCTTTGCCACGGTCCACCGCGCGGAGAACCGTCTGCCCAATGCGCTGCGCTCCTGGACAGCGCTGCTTGGCGCGGCAGCGAGCGAGCAGCGCCCGGTGGTCCTTGCGCTCCACCCGGGCACCGCAGCCGCCCTCGCAGCCGAAGCCGTGGCGTTGCCGCCGCACGTCCGGGTGATTGCGCCCCAGGGCTACCGGTCCACGCTCGCCCTTCAGCTCCACGCCGCAGCCGTGTTGACGGACTCCGGCGGCGTCCAGCGTGAGGCGGCTTGGCTTGGCGTGCCGTGTCTGGTCCTGCGGGAGACGAGCGAGTGGGTGGAAACCATCGCCGGGACCAGCGGGCGCATGGTGCTGGTGGGTCTTGACGCCGCCCGCGCACACGCCGAGCTTGCCCGGTTGGCGCCGATGGGCGACAGCGCCGCGGAGGCTGCCCGCCGGGCGCAGACGCTCGACCTTGAGCCGGCTGGCGCCGCCGATGCGATCTCGCTGGCGCTGGAGGCGGACCGACCATGACCGGGGGCTACAAGCCGGCGCCCCGGCACCTCGCCATCGTCTTGGCCACGACCGGGGCGTTTGACTCGCGGACGTACCGGCTGGCGCGCGACGTGGCCGCCCGCGGCCATCGCGTGACGATCTTTGCCCGGCTCCCCAAGGGCGACGACCCCCAGGGGGCGGGCCATCCTAATGTGCTGACCGGCATCGATGGCGTGACGTTCGTCGCCCTGCCGGCGAACCGCGCGTCGCTGGTCCCGCGGTGGCTTCGCAGACCCAGCGCAACCGGCAGGGCCAGCATCCCCATCGCGTGCCAGACGTCCGCCGGCTCCGCTACCGCCCCGACGGCCCGGCCCTGCGCGGCCACGTCGAGCACGACGCCGGCGATCCGGCTCACGCCGCGGGGGAGCAGCCGTGCCGCGATCCCGCCCGCGAGGGTGGCG
>JANYAA010000253.1 GCA_025355255.1 Chloroflexota bacterium
CGTCGTAGCTGTACCGGGCTCGGGCGCCGGGCGAACCGGCGGCTCCTCGGCCTGCTTGAGGCTGAGGCCGAGGCGATGACGCTCGGAGTCCAGGCTGATGATCTTGAGCTTGAGCACCTGGCCCTCGTGGACCACGTCGCCCGGATGGGCAACGCGCTGGTGGCTCAGCTCGCTGATGTGGATCAGGCCTTCGAGGCCCTCACGGACCCGGACGAATGCACCGAAGTTCACGAGCTTGGTGACCGTGCCGTCAATGACGTCGCCTACCTTGAAGTCCGCAACGGTGGACTCCCAGGGATCGGGCTGGAGGCGGCGGATCGACAGGCTGATCCGGCCGCGCTCGTGGTTGATGTCGATGACCTCGGCCTCAACCTCATCGCCAACCTTGTAGCCGGACTCGGGGTTGTTGACCTTGTTCCACGAGAGCTCGCTCTTGTGGACCAGGCCGTCAATCCCGCCGAGATCGATGAAGATTCCGAACGGCGCGATGGACCGCACGTTGCCGGTGACCTTCTGGCCGACGGTAAGGCTGCTGAAGAGCTCGTCCCGCTTCTCGCGGCGCTCCTCGTAGAGGGCGACCTTCTCGGACAGGATCAAGCGGTTGGCCTTGCGGTTGACCTCGAGGATCTTCAGGCGCAGCTTGCGGCCGATGTACGGCTGCAGCTTCTCAGCGATCTCCTGCGCGGCGTCCCGGGGCTGCTCGTTCTGCGGCCGGCGCGGGAAGTCCACGATCTGGCTGATCGGCACGAAGCCGCGGATCCCGCAGTCGACGATCAGGCCGCCCTTGTTGTGGTCGATGACCGGGGCATCGATGATCGTGCCAGCCTCAAACAGCTCCTGCATCGAGCGCCACTTGCGCTCGAGGCCCGCTCGGCGCAGCGAGAGGACAACATGGCCCTCAGGCGACTCCGGCTGGAGCACGTACACCAGCACCACGTCGCCGATGGCGAGCTGGGGCTGGGTCTCGGCATGACGGCCGAAGAGCTCGCGGTTTGAGACCACGCCCTCGGACTTGGCGCCGATGTCGACCAGGATCTCGTCCTTGTCGATGCGGACAACCGTGCCCTCGACGACATCCCCGTGCTTGAAGCTCTTGATGTCGGCGTTCTGCTCCGCGAGGAGCTCCGCCATCGTCGTCGGCTCCGGACCCGCCTTGCGGGTGATGATCACGGGGGCCTCGTCCTCAGGCTCAATGTCTGCGGCGGGCGGCGCGTCGGCTGCCTCGTCCTCCAACACTGCCACGACGTCCACGACGGGCGCCTCAGGCTCGGCGGGTGCGGCAACCTCAGCCGCGGTCTCGGTGATGGCGGGCTCGTCTGCGGCGGGTGCCGTGACGGTCTCCTCGGGCGCCGGGGCTTCGGCGGAGGCGACCGCCTCCGTTGCCGGCGTGATCCCGCCCTGCTGCTCTTCGGTCAAGGTGTCCTGTCTCCTTCAAGGTTGTCCCAAGAATCACGAACGGCCACCGAGCCGATGCCGGGGCCGCCTGTCCGAGAGGGAGGGGATCGGTGGTTGGCCTGTCCTGCGGTCCGCTCCTTCGTGTTGGCGACTCTGGTCGTGCTCTTCAACTGTCCGCGCCCGAGGGCGGCGGGAGTCTAGCATGCGGCTCTCGCGCCTACAATGCGACCCCGTGCCAGAGCTCCCCGATCTCGATGTTGTCGCCGATGCGCTGCATGCCGCCCTCGCGGGCCGGGCAGTCGCGTCGGTCCGGATGACGATGCCGCTGTCGGTGCGCGGCACGCCTGCCGAGCTCGAGGCGCTTGTCGGGCAGGTGCTGGTGTCTGCGCACCGAGTCGGGAAGTTCCTTGACTTGGCGCTGACGCGCGACGGCGTCATCGTGAACCCGATGCTCACCGGTCGCTTCCAGCTGGCCGCACGCGGTGAGAAGGCCCCAGCAGGGACGGCCCTAGAGATTGGCCTCGGCCCACGGGCTGGCGGACCACCTGCTGATGCCGCCGCCTGGACCACCGATGCGACGTGGATGGCGCCCGACGAGGCAACCCCAATCCTCCGCTACCGCGACCCGACGCAGATGGGCAAGGTCTATGTGCTGCCAGCGGGCGTTGCGCGACCCGTGCCGGGTCGGGGGCCAGGCGAGATGGGCCCTGACGCGCTCGACCCCGCCCTCACACTCGAGGTCTGGCGCGAGCGGATCCGGTGGCACCCTGGCGAGCTGAAGAACCTCCTGCGCAACCAGGCCTTTGTCGCGGGCATCGGGAACGCGTACTCGGACGAGATCCTGTTCGAGGCTGGGTTGCAACCATTCCGGAAGCGGAGCACGCTGGCGTCAGAGGAGGCCGACGCCATCTACCCGGCCATGCGGCGCGTCCTGCCGGCGTCGATCTCAGTGCTCCGCGACCGCGTCCCGCCCACGTTTGAAAAGCAGGTGCGCGACCACCTCAACGTGCACGGAAAGGGTGATGGCCCCTGTCCGCGGTGCGGCGGCAAGCTCACCCAGGTGTCGGCCGGAGGATTCCCAACTGGGTTCTGCAGGAGCTGCCAGCGCTAGCCGCCCGCGTGACTCCGCAGTCAGGGGATCTTCAGCGCGTCGCCCACGTGCACGACCGTCGTCGTCATGTTGTTGGCCTTCTGAATGGCCGAGACCGAGACCTTAAACTTCAACGAGATCGCCCAGAGGGTGTCGCCGTTCTGCAC
>JANYAA010000290.1 GCA_025355255.1 Chloroflexota bacterium
CAGACGATCTACACGTTCACGGGGGCGTCGGCTGGGTACTTGCGCTCCTTCGCGGGACGCTGGGTGGGTGCGCAGGAGCTCTCGCTCGTGCGGAACTACCGCTCCTCGCCGCAGGTCCTCGCGCTGGCCAACCGGCTGATCGCCGCTGACGGCCGCACGAAGCAGCTCGTGGCCACGCGTCCCGACGGACCGGACCCGGTGATCGCGAAGCACGCCACCGATGTGATTGAGCTCGCCGCGCTCTGCTCCTGGATCACGCTGCGCCTCGCCGACGGGACGGCGCCCGCGGAGGTTGCGGTGCTGGTGCGGATGAACGCGCAGCTGCCGCCCATTGAGGAGGCGCTGACCCGCGCGGGGATTGCCTACCAGGTGCGCGGCCTGCGGTTCTACGCCCGGCCCGAGGTGCGGACCGCCGTGATCGCCCTCCGCAAGCTCGCCACGGGCGACTCGCCCGACGCGTCCCTGGTTGGCGCCCCGCTGGCCGGCCGTGTGCGCGCCCTGTGGCATGAGGCGCTGGGGTTTGACGAGGCGGCCGAGGACGACGAGGCGGGTTCTGGCCAGGAGGCCCGTGAGCGGCAGGCGTCGCTCGAGACGCTGCTCGCCATCGTCGAGAGCCTCGCGGCGGGCGACGCGACGCTCTCCGCGTCTGGGCTGCTCGCCGCGCTGGACGCCCGCGCCGCCCACGAGCGGGAGGGCGCCGCGGACGGCGTCAACCTGCTGACGCTCCACCGGGCCAAGGGTCTCGAGTGGGACGCTGTGGCGCTGCCGTCGCTGGAGGAGGGGAACCTGCCTATCCGCCAGGCGGTGTCTTCGGAGGACACGGAGGCGATCGCCGAGGAGCGCCGGCTGCTCTACGTGGGGATGACCCGGGCGCGCGAGCACCTGCTGCTGTCCTGGGGACTCCAGCGCGATGTCCGAGGGCGGATTGCCCGGCGCGAACCGAGCCGGTTCCTTGAGGATCTCCGGCCGCCGCGCTCCAACCGCGTCACCATCCTGCCGGGTTCACCGATGCACCCCGCGGCCGATCGAGCGCCGCGGCCGGGTGCTTCCGGGGATCCGCTGTTTGAGGCGCTGCGCGAGTGGCGTACCGAGCAGGCGCACCTCGAGGCGGTACCGCCCTACGTCATCGCGCATGACAACACCCTCGCGCTGATCGCCGCGTCGCGGCCGCGCACGAGGCCCGCCTTGCGCCGCATCCCCGGCATCGGCCCGGCCAAGCTTGACCGGTACGGCGACGAGATCCTCGCCATCGTGGAGCGCCAGCTCGGCGGCTGAGGCTGAGGCTACGCGCGAGCCCCCGCTGGCGGCCCTGCGAAATCGTTCCCGGCCGCGCGGCTCACCCCATGAGTCATGGCGCGCACGCTGGCACGTTCGACTCACCCCGTGGGTCATCCGGATCCCGGGGAGCCCGATTGGGGCCGAACCCGGCCTGCCCGAGACCCAGATGGCTCACCGGGTGGCGCCGAGCGCTGGATGACTCACCGGGTGAGCCGCCTGGCCCAAGACGGCCTACGCCACGCGCTGGCCGGTGGCCTCCGCGTCGATCGCCTCCTCGAACTGCGAGGCGTAGAGCTCGTGGTAGAACCCGCGCTTCGCCAGGAGTTCGGCGTGCGTGCCCTGTTCCACGATTGTGCCCTGCTGCATCACGAGGATGACGTCGGCATCGCGGATGGTGGACAGCCGGTGCGCAATGACGAACGAGGTCCGCCCCTGCATCAGCCGCTTCATCGCGCGCTGGATGAGCACCTCGGTCCGCGTGTCCACCGAGGACGTCGCCTCATCGAGGATGAGGATGGGCGGGTCTGCCAGGAACGCGCGGGCAATCGTGAGCAGCTGCTTCTCGCCGGCCGACGTGTTGGTGGCGTCGTCGTCGAGCACCGTCTCGTAACCCTCGGGCAGCGTCTTGACGAAGTGGTCCACGTGCGCGGCGTCAACCGCGTCATGGAACTGCGCCTCGTCAACGATGCCGTCGGCGCCGTACAGGACGTTCTCGCGGATGGTGCCCTTGAACAGCCAGGCGTCCTGAAGGACCATCCCGAACGTTCGGCGCAGGTTGTCGCGCGTGATGGTGCGGGTGTCCAGCCCGTCCACGGTGATCCGGCCGTCGCCCACCTCGTAGAACCGCATCAGCAGGTTGACGAGCGTGGTCTTGCCCGCGCCCGTGGGCCCCACGATAGCCACGATCTGGCCAGGCTCCACGGTGAGCGAGAGGTCCTCGATGAGCGGCTTCTCGGCCACGTAGCGGAACGAGACGTTCTCGAAGGTGACGCGCCCCACGGCGGGCTCCGCCAGGATGGCCGGTGCCACGGGATCGGGGATCTCCTCGGCCTCGTCCAGCAGCTCGAACACCCGCTCTGCCGACGCCACGGCCGACTGGAGCACGTTGGCGATGGAGGCCGCCTGGATGATGGGCATCGTGAACTGGCGCGAGTACTGGATGAACGCCTGCACATCGCCCAGGCTCATCTGCCCGGAGGCCACGCGGACGCCACCGATGACGCAGATGGCCACGTAGGCGAGGTTGGAGATGAACGACATCGCCGGCTGGATCAGCCCTGAGATGAACTGGGCCTTGTAGCTGG
>JANYAA010000326.1 GCA_025355255.1 Chloroflexota bacterium
GCAAGCCCACTATCGAGCAGCTCGGCGAGTTCATCGCCCCCACCTTCGGCGCGCTCATCGACGGCGCAAAGTATGTCAACCCGCGCCTGACCGAGATCATCGACGAACTGCAGCCGGACGGCATCGTCGAGGACAACGTCGTGAGCTTCCCGGCGGTCATGGCGGCGGGCAAGCCCTGGGTCCGCTTGGCGAGCTGCAACCCGACGGAGATCAAGGATCCGCTGATCGCCCCGTTCTCGTCAGGCTACCCGGCTGCGGACCGCAGCAAGTGGCAGACGTTCCTTGACGAGGTCCACCGCACCCACAAGGACCTGTGGGATGACTTCGACACCTTCTGCCGTGAGCACGGCGCGGGCGGCCTCGCCTGGGGCACAAACGGTCCGGACTTCATGCACGAGTCGCCCTACCTCAACATCTACTCCTACCCGGCCGAGGCCGACTACGAGCGAGCGGAGCCCCTGGCGCCCACATGGCACCAGCTTGACTCCACGGTGCGAGCGGCGGAGACCACGTGGGAATTGCCGCAGTCACTAGCCAGCCGGCAGGGCGCCCTGATCTACCTGAGTCTGGGATCGCTCGGCTCCGCCGATGTGGGCCTCATGCAGCGGCTGGTGGACCTGTTGGGGCAGACGCGCCATCGCGTGATCGTGTCCAAGGGCCCGCTTGCGGAGCAGATCACGCTCCACGACAACATGACCGGTGCAGGCTTCCTGCCGCAGCCGGCGATCTTGCCGCAGGTGGACCTCGTCATCACCCACGGCGGCAACAACACCGTCGTGGAAAGCTTCCACTACGGCAAGCCGATGATGGTGCTGCCCCTGTTCTGGGACCAGGTGGACAACGCACAACGCGTCCACGAGACGGGCTTTGGCCGGCGCCTCGCGACCTATGACTTTGCGGATGCCGAGCTGGGCGACGCCATCGACGCGCTGCTGGCCGACACCGCGCTCCGGCAGCGCATGGCGACGATCGCGGCGCGGATGCAATCCGCGAACGGCACGGTCCGCGCCGCAGACCTCATCGAGCGCCTCGCCCTGACTGCCGAACCGATTGCGCGGTAGCGGGCTGGTTGGCGGCTACATCCCATCGCGCAGCAGCCGCCACACGGCACGATAGCCCGGTCGCTGGCCGTAGAGCAGCACGCCAACCGCGTAGATCCGTGCAGCAAGCCAAATGGCACCCACGATCGACGCCGCCAGGATCACCAGCGACAGCGGCACTTCCCAGGGTTGGGCGAAGCCGCCCGCAACCCGGCTCAGCATCATGAACGGGCTCAGGAACGGGATCTGGACAACCGCCGTCATCCAGCCTGAGCGCGCGTCCAGCAGGCCGGTAGAGGTGTACACGCCCACCAGGTAGCCCACCATGGAGATCAGCGTCATGGGCATCACGGCGGACTGCACGTCCTCTTGGCGGCTGACGAGCGAGCCTGCCGCCGCGTACAGCGTTGCGTACAGCAGAAAGCCGAGGATGCCGTACAGCCCAAACAGCAGCAGGAGCCCCGGCGTCAGACCCTCAGGAAGACTCACGGCTGCGGCCGCACCGCCCAGCACCTTCGCGGCGATCGCCGGCGTGGCCGCGAGCGCGGCGACGCCCGCAACAACGACAACCCCGTACTGGATCAGCGCGGTCAGCCCCACGCCAAACACCTTGCCGGCGAGCAGCTGGAAGGGCGTGGCGGCGTTGAGCACAACCTCCATGACGCGCGACGACTTCTCCTCGGCGACGCTCATCGCCACCCAGTTCCCGTACATCACGATGATCATGAAGATCAGGATGGTCATCGCGAAGCCCAGCAGGTCCTGACCCACGGCCGCCGCTCCGTCCTTCACGGGGTCTGTGCGTGCGGGATCGGGCCACGCCACCGCGTAGGCCGCGGGCAGGAACAGGGTGGCCTGCTGCGCAGCCGGGATCGCCAGCCGGTCCAGCCGATCCGCGATGGCGATGGCGTTGGCGCCCTGGCGAAGCAGGCTGGAGGTCCGCCCGCTCGCAGCATCGTTGCTGTAATAGGTGAAGGCGAGGCTGCGGTCGGTCGCGCGCTCGATACCCAGCACGCCCGAGAGGCGGCCGCCCATCACGTCCGCGCGAGCCGCGGCGAGATTCGCCGCAATGCTGATGACGAAGTCGGGCGCCGACGTGGATGACCCTGTCTGGCCCGTGTTGAGCAGCGTGGTGATGGTGGCTTGGGCGCGCGCCGCGACGGTCGCATCGGGTGCGACGACGGCCACCTTGGAGCTGCTGACGCCCTCGATCTTGGTGATGATCACCGGCAGCAGGGCCATGGCAATCACGCCGATCGCGAGCAGGGCCGTGCCCAGCTTGTAGCTGCGCGTCCGGACGCGGACGGTGACCTCACGGCGCGCGATGTTCACGATGTTGGACCGGCTGCTCATGACCGTGCCCCTGCGACCGCAAGGGTCCGCTCGTCGTCGGCAAGCGCGCCAACCCGCTCAACAAAGACCTGCTCCAGCGACGGATCGGCGACCTCAAA
>JANYAA010000361.1 GCA_025355255.1 Chloroflexota bacterium
CCGGTCTATATCGTCCACCTCTCCGTGAAGGACGCCCTGGACCAAGTCCGAGCCGCCCGCGACCGCGGCGCGATGGCCTTCGCCGAGACCTGCCCGCAGTACCTGTTCCTCTCGATTGACGATCTGGGCGGTGGCTTCAACGGCGCCAAGTTCGTCTGCTCGCCGCCACTCCGCGAGAAGAACCCCAACTGGCAGGAGCTCTGGAAGGGGCTCGTCCGGGACGACCTGGCCCTCGTCGCGACCGACCACTGCCCGTTCGACTTCCACGGCCAGAAGGAGATGGGCCGCGGCGACTTCCGCAAGATCCCCAACGGCCTCCCGGGCGTTGAGGACCGGGTGGACCTCCTGTACAACGGCGGCGTTGTGGGCGGCCAGATCAGCAAGGAGCGGTGGGTGGACATCATCTCCACCGGCCCAGCCAAGCTGTTCGGCATGTACCCGCGCAAGGGCGCTATCGCCGTCGGCGCCGATGCCGACATCGTCGTATACGACCCCAATGCGTCGCGGACCATCTCGGCCAAGACGCACCACATGGCCGTGGACTACAGCTGCTACGAGGGCTGGGCGATCAAGGGCGAGTCCAAGGTTGTCATGAGCCGCGGCATGGTTGTCGTCCGCGACGGCCAGTTCACAGGCAAAAAGGGCCACGGCAAGTTCCTGCGGCGCGACCGCTCGGACTACGCCCGCCTCGCCTGATCGGTCCTTCCGCACCCCTTGGGGGCCCGGCCGCGCGGTCGGGCCCCTTTGCATGCCCGCCGCCCGCTACGATCGTGCCGCAGCCACACCAGACCGGAGTCCGCAGATGCTTGTCGCGATCGTCTACTGCCACGTGAAGCCGGAGTGCGTCGAGGCGTTCGCCGAGGCATGTCGCGCCAATCACGAGGGCTCGTTGAAGGAGCCGGGTGTCCGGCGCTTTGACGTCCTCCAAGAACTCAACGACCCCACGCGCTTTGTCCTCTACGAGTGGTATGTGGACGCTGCGGACGCCGCAGCCCACAAGGAGACGGCGCACTACGCCGCCTGGCGCGACGCGACGGCCGACATGTTTGTGGAGCCGCGACACGGCGTCCGCTACGCGGGTCTCGCGCCCGAGACGTTCTGATGGCGCCAGAGGCGCTCCCGGCACTCCCTGAACTCCCGGCTTTCGCCCTGGGGCGCATTCCCCGGATCACGTTCGGCGCGGGGTCAGTTGCCAGGCTGCCCGAGATCTTGGCCGCTCACGGCCAGCGCGCGCTGCTCATCACGGGCGCTCACTCGCTCGCCGCCGGCGGGCGTCGTGAGGCCCTGCTGGCAGGGTTTGCTGCGGCGGGGGTCGTGGTTGCAGGTGAGGCGGTGGCGGCGGGCGAACCGTCGCCGGCGCTGGTGGACGGGGTCGCCTCCGACCACCGCGGAGCGGCCATCGAGGTGGTCGTCGGTATCGGCGGCGGCAGCGTGATCGACACGGCCAAGGCCGTGGCCGGCCTGCTGCGCGTACACGCGCCGGTGAGCGACTTTCTCGAGGGCCTGCCAGGCGCCCGACCTTGGCCTGGGCCGTCGGTGCCGCTGGTTGCGGTGCCCACCACGGCCGGGACCGGCAGCGAGGCCACCCGCAACTCGGTGATCAGCGAGCGCGGGCCTGCGGGGTACAAGCGCTCCTTCCGCGACGAGCGACTGGTGGCGGTGGACGCCGTAGTGGACCCAGACCTGCTCGCCGGCTCCACGCCAGTGCTCATCGCGACGCATGGCATGGACGCGCTCACCCAGCTGCTCGAGTCCTACGTATCGCTCAAGTCTGGCCCCGTCACGGATGCGCTGGCGCTGGCCGGTCTCGAGGCGGCCCGAGACGGGCTGCTGGCGTGGCACGCGGATCCGACGGGACCCGGGGCGCCTGCCGCTCGTTCGCGCATGGCCCTTGCGGCGCTGCTCTCCGGGATCTGTCTCGCGCACGCCGGGCTCGGCGCTGTCCACGGGCTGGCCTCGCCGCTTGGGGCCCAGCTGCCGATCCCGCATGGCGCCGCCTGTGGCGCAACGCTTGCGGGGGTCACGCGCGCCAATGTGGAGGCGCTGGAGCGCCGAAGCCCCAACTCCCCCGCCCTGCCGCGCTACGCGGCGTTGGGCAGGCTCCTGGGACGTCTGCCGGGCACGACGCCCGACGCTGCTGCCCGAACCGCGCTGGTTGACACGCTTGCCGCGTGGACGGCGGCGCTGGCGATGCCCGGCCTCGGCACGTACGGCATGGAGCCGGCCGGGATCCCCGCGGTCGTCGCGGACGCCAGAGGCAGCTCCATGCGGACCAACCCGGTGGTTCTCACGGACGAGGAGCTGGCGGCAATCCTCGCGGGCGCGCTCTAGCGCGGCTAGCGCAGATCCCGGTCGAGTTGCGGCCGGGCAGGGGCGCGGTTGGAGGACTGGTACAGGGAGACCAGCGCGAGACCGCCCAGACACGCCAGGGCGATCGCGAGCGAGATCAGCTGGTCCATGCGGAAGGGGTCCACCACATACGGATCACGCCATGTGCTGGCCACGACCACCCGCATTGCTGCCCACAGGCCAACCGCCACGAAGAACGCTGACCCTG
>JANYAA010000380.1 GCA_025355255.1 Chloroflexota bacterium
CGAGGCGCGCGGCATCACGATGGTCATCCCGCGGCCGGGCCTGTGCACGGACAACGGGGCCATGATCGGCGCGGCGGGTGCTCGCCGGATGGCCGCCGGTCTGCGCGCTGGGCTAGACCTGGACGCCCGCCCGTCCCTGCCGCTGGCGCGGCCGGTTGCCGCGGCGCCCAAGCCGGCGGCCACATGACCCGGGAGGGCGCCTCCGCAGATCTGCGCCTCGACCCGCGCTATGTCCGCCGGACGCTGCGGGAGGCGGGGCTGCACGCCCGCCACAGCATGGGCCAGAACTTCCTGTCCGACGTGGACGTGCTGGAGGCGATCCTGCGCGAGGCGGCGCCCGCAACAGGGCGAGGCGTGCTGGAGATTGGCCCAGGGCTGGGCTTCCTGACGGGCGGGCTCATCGCGGCGGGTGCCACGGTGACGGCCGTTGAGCTTGACCGCGGGCTGGCGGCGTACCTGCGGGACGTCTATGCATCCGACATCGAGGCGGGTCGCCTGCGTCTGGTGGAGGGCGACGCGCTGGACCAGGATCTGGTCAACCTTGTGCCCGCCCCCTATGACGTGGTTGCCAACCTGCCGTATCAGATCACCAGCCCTATCCTGCATCGGCTGCTGGGCAAGGCGCCCAGCGCCGAGCGGCTCGTCCTGATGGTGCAGCGCGAGGTGGCGGAGCGGATTGCCGCCGCTCCGGGCGACATGTCGTACTTGTCGGTCTTCGTCCAGTACCACGCTCGCGCGCGCATCGCACTCTTCGTGAAGCCCGAATCGTTTGAGCCGGCGCCCAAGGTGTCATCCGCGGTGATTGTCCTGGACCCGTACGACACCGATGACCGCCTGGAGCCCGCGGCTGAAGGCGCGCTCTGGCGTGTGGTCCAAGCCGGGTTTCGAGAGCGCCGCAAAATGCTCCACAACGTGCTGCGCCGCCAGCTGCCGGTGGAGGCTGCGCGTGTTGATGCGGCGCTGGCTGCTGTGGGGATTGCGCCCGATCGCCGGCCGCAGACGCTTGCGGTGGGGGAGTGGATCGCGCTGGTTGAGGCGCTTGGCCCGCTGCCAGGGGCGGCGTAGCCGGTGGACCTCGTCGTCCGTCTCGCGCCGGCCAAGATCAACCTGACACTGGCCGTGCTCGGCATTCGGCCGGACGGCTACCACGACCTTCACAGCGTCATGGTCCCGCTGGACGTTGCGGACCGGCTCTCCGTTTCGCCGCTGCCGCCGGGGTCTGTGGACACGCTGCACACAACCGGGTTTGACCCGGGGCCTGCGGCCGACAACCTGGTCCTGCGCGCATTTGCCGCGGCACGCCGCGGTGCGGCTGGCCCGTGGCGCGCGGCGGGCCGTGCTGGCGATCCGCCTGCGCTTGCTGCGCGTCTGGAGAAGCGCATCCCCGTCGCCGCCGGTCTCGCCGGGGGATCCTCTGATGCCGCCGCAGCCCTTGATGCCGCGCTGGTGGCGTGGGACATGGAGTTGGACGCCGAGACGCGCCACGCGATTGCGGCAGAGCTTGGCTCCGACGTGCCGTTCTTTCTGGCCGGCGGCCCGGCGCTCAGCGAGGGCAGGGGAGAGCGGATCACGCCCATCCCGTGGCTGCGCGACGACGACGAGCGCCACGACCGCCCGGGTGTCCTGCTGGTCACGCCAGCGGTCCCGCTCTCCACGCCGGCGGTGTTCCGGGCCTGGGATGCGGGAGCCCGCAACATGGCGGCGGGTGCGCGACAGGCCTCGGTCCACCTCGCCGACGAGCTCCGCCGCGGCATGGCATCTGACGCGCTCACCGTCCGTGCCGCCATCCTCGCGTCGGCCAATGACCTGGCCCCCGCCGCCCTCGCCGTGGAGCCCGCCCTGGTGCCCTTCAAGCGAGCGCTGATGCGGCTCACCGGCCGCGCCATCGGCATCTCGGGCTCGGGACCCACCCATTGGGCGCTCTACGCTTCGCACCCGGAGGCGGTTGTCGCAGCCCAGGAGCTCAGGGCCGCCGTCGCCGACGGCCGGCTTGCCGCTCCAGGCGCCCGCCCGCCATTCATCGTCGCGGCCAGAATCCTCGCACCCGTACCCCGGAGGGACCAGTGACCCGCACGCAGATCGCAACCAGCGGCGCACCCGCCGCCATCGGCCCCTACAGCCAGGGGATTGACGCCGGCGCCACCGTCTACTGCAGCGGGCAGCTTGGGCTCGACCCCGCCACCGGCACGCTGGTTGACGGCGGCGTCGAGGCGCAGGCCCACCGCGCCTTGCGCAATCTCACGGCTGTGCTTGACGCGGCGGGCCTCACCTTCGCCAACGTCGTGAAGACCACGATCTTTCTCGCCGACATGGCCGACTTCGCCGCCGTCAACGCGGTGTACGGCAGCTACATGCCCGAGCCGCCGCCGGCCCGCTCCACTGTGCAGGTGGCCGCGCTGCCCAAGGGCGGCCTGGTGGAGATTGAGGCAACGGCTATCAGGGCTCCTGCCGTCTGATGACCGCGCGCACCGCCCAATTGTGGGCTGCGGCAAGGACCCTGTGGGCCCGGGCCGTCGGTCCTGTTCGCCCGCGGTGCTGATGGCCCCGCCGTAGTAAGGTTCCCGTGCCCCTTTCGGGAAGGGGGGGACAGTGGGTGCTGCCCGGCGAAGACACAGGAGCAGACCGCAGGTGACTACAGGCGCAGGTGGCGGGTTCCGCCGCCGATTCCCATGTGATCACCTCGGCGAGGCCCGCCTCCGCGAGGCCCGCCTCAGGGCCGTGCACGCCCTTGCGACACTGCAGGTGTTCCTGCTGCTCGCTAGCCTGTTGGCGCCCATCCCGGTCGCCGCCGCCGAGTCTGCCGCCATGCCTGCGACCGCGGCTGCAACCCCCGCCGTTGCCTTGCCAGCTGCTGGCTCCAGCGGCGCCGTGTCCGACGTCGTGACGGCGAACGCCGGCGATGCGCAGTCAGCCACGGTTCACACCGCGGTCGCAATCGCACCCAGTGTTCTGGTCGCAAATACCTTTGGCAACGCCGTCGCCGGCGTGAGCGTGACCTTTGCGGTTGCCGCCGGTGGTGGCTCGGCGACCCAGACCTCGGCGATCACGGACGCAGCGGGCATCGCAACCGTCGGCACCTGGACGCTCGGCGATACTGCCGGTGCGAACTCGCTCACCGCCACAAGCTCGGGGCTCAGCGGCTCGCCGGTGACCTTCACCGCGACGGGCACCCCTGACGCCCCGTCGCAGCTCGCGTTTGGCCAGCAGCCGACACCGACCACCTCCGGCACCCAGATCAGCCCGCCGGTCACCGTCCTGGTCCAGGACCAGTACGGCAACACCGTGACGACGGACTCGAGCGTGGTCACGATCAGCTCGTCCGACGCCAATCTTGATGTTGCCAGCACGCTCGCGGTTGCGGCATCGTCAGGCATCGCAACCTTCAGCAACCTTCTGCCGACGCTGGCAGGCAGCGCGCACACGCTCAGCGCTGCCGACGGCCTGCTGACAGGGGCGACGAGTGCCGCCTTCGCCGTAGATCCGGGGCCCGCGTCGCATCTGGCGTTCGGGCAGCAGCCATCGAGTGGCATATACGGCGATGCGATGACACCCAGCGTCGATGTGCGCGTCCTGGACGCGTCCGGAAACCTGACCTCCAGCACGGTCACCGTCACGTTGTCGATCACGAGCGGCACCGGAACGACGGGCGCGACCATCCTCGCCACCGGATCGGCTGCGGCGGTGGCCGGCATCGCGACGTTCACGGGGATGTCCGTCAGCAGCGTGGGCACCGGGTACACCCTCGATGCCACGAGCGACCTGCTGACGACGGCGACAAGCGCGTCATTCAACGTTGCAGCCCGGCCACTCACCATCACCGCATCAAACAACTCCAAGTTATACGGCACCGACGCGAGCGCTCTCTTCGGCGCGGGCAGCACCGCGTTCACCTCCAGCGGGCTGGCCAATGGCGACGTCATCGGCTCCGTGACGCTGGCCGACACCAACAGCTGTGCGCCCTTGAACACCGCTGCCGGGACGGTGTGCGCCATCACGCCGTCGGCTGCCGTCTTTACCACCGGATCGTCCGCGAACTACGCGGTCCCCAGCTACGTTGCCGGGACCCTGCAGATTGGCACCCGCCCGGTCACCGTGACCGCGGACGCCGGCCAGCACAAGACGTACGGCGCCGCGGACCCGGTGCTGACCTACCGCGTGACCTCCAGCAGCCTCGTGGGCACCGACGCCTTGGCCGGCGCCCTGGCCCGGGCGCCCGGCGAGACCGTCGCGGGCGGCCCGTACGCGATCACCCTGGGCACGCTCGCCTCCCTGAACCCGAACTACGCGGTCACCCTCGCGCCGGGCGCGACGTTCGCGATCACGCCGGCCCCGACCACCACAACGATCTCGTTCGGCGTGGCCAGCGGGTCGCCTGTCCCGTACAAGGGCAGCACCTATGTAGTCAGCACGCCGCATGCGACCGGTCCGGGCGGGCTGAACGCCCCGCTCACCCCGATCTACACCGGCGAGTGCATGCTGCCGTCAAACGTGCCGGGTGCCTCGCCCTGCACCGCGACAGCGAAGTACGCCGGAAGTTCTGACTACCTGCCCAGCCTGGGCAGCGCCACGATCACCATCCAACCGGCCACCACCGTCGTGCTGCCAACCCCCGGCATCACCCCGCTCGCCGCCTACATGACGAGCGCGAGCTTCCCGCTGACCTTCGCAACCGGTGGCGGCACATACCCCGCCCGCTCGTTTGACCTGCGCTACCGGCGCGCCGCCTACAACGGCACGTTTCAGACGGTGCCGACCGAGATTGACGGGGTTGTCAGCTCAAGGTTCCAGTTCACGGGCCTGGCCGGCTCGACCTACTGCTTCTCCGTCCGCTCGTACGACCCGTACCACCACACGACCGGCCGTTGGAGTGCCGAGACGTGCACGGCGATCCCGCTTGACGACCGGAGCCTGGGGCTCAGCACAGGCTGGTCCAAGAGGACCGGCACGGCCTACTACAACAACACATACGCCTACGCGAAGACCCTGTACGCGTACGCGACGCGGACGCTGGTCCAGGCGCGCCGCATCGCGCTCGTCGCCACAACCTGCAGCAGCTGCGGAACCATCAGGGTCTACTGGAACGGCAGGCTCATCAACACGGTCAGCCTCAAGTCAACGACGACCGTCTACCGGAAGGTCATCCTGCTGGCCACCTTCTCCGTGGTCCAGAAGGGCACGGAGAACTCTTCCGCCCGGCGGCGGGCCAGGCCGGC
>JANYAA010000381.1 GCA_025355255.1 Chloroflexota bacterium
CAGACCGCATCGTCACCGGCGATGAGTTGGCGAGCTGGAGCGACGCCCGCCTAGCCTCCGAGCTGCCGAGCCTCCACGTTGTGGCGCGGTCAACGCCCGAGCAGAAGCAGCGGATTGTGGCGGCTGCGCGCGCGTCGCGCCGCATCGTGGCGGTCACGGGCGACGGGGTGAACGATGCACCAGCACTGCACCAAGCCGATGTGGCGGTGGCGATGGGCAGCGGGACGGCCGTTGCGCGCGAGGCGTCCGACCTGGTGTTGGGCGACGACTCCTTCGCCACGCTGATGTTTGGTCTCGCCGAGGGCCGCCGCATTGTGGACAACGTCCAGAAGGGCCTCGTCTTCCTCATCTCCACCCATGTGGCCTTCCTGAGCTTCATCCTGCTGTCCACCGCGGTCATCACAGAGCGCCAGGTGCTCATCCCCATCCAGATCCTGTGGATGGAGCTGTTCATCGACATGGCCACATCCATCGCATTTGAGCGGGAGCCGGCTGAGCCTGACATCGTCAGCCGACCGCCGCGCCCGGCCCGCCGGCCGCTGCTGACCACCGGCCTCCTGGTGCGGCTGTCCGGCGCGGGGGCGTTCACCGCGTTTGCCGCGCTGGGCGTGATGCTGGTCCACGGCGGCACATTTGAGCACGCCGCGTGGCTCGCGTACACGGTGCTGGTGGTTGGCCAGTGCGCACGGGCGTACTTCAACCGAAGCATCCGGACACCGGTGCTGCGGCTGCACCAGAACCGGTTCCTGCTGGGTGCGTGTCTGGCAGCCATCGCCATCCAGATCGCCATCCCGTTCATCCCCGGCGTCCGCGAGGCGTTCCACGCCGTACCGCTGGACGCGGCCGAGTGGGTGCTGGTGGCCGTGGTGGCGCTGCTGCCGTCTGCAGTGGCAGAACTGGTGCGGGGGCTCGGGCACGGACGCGTTGTCTGGGTGGCGTAGGGGCTCCGACTGGCAGTACGGGCGCCTCAGCCGTAGACCTCGGGGTTCACCGGCGTCGGCAGCCGCTCGCCGCGCAGGCCCGCCACCACGTTGGCCGCCGCCATCGTGGCCATGCGCGCACGGGTGGCCCGCGTGGCGGACGCGATGTGCGGCACCACCAAGCAGTTAGGCAGCGCCACCAGCGGGTGCGACGCGGGCAGCGGCTCGGGGTCCGTCACGTCCAACGCGCCACCGGCGATCACGCCATCACGCAGGGCCTCCACCAGAGCGTCGGTGTCCACCACCGGGCCGCGCGACGTGTTGATCAGGATGGCGGAACGTCGCATCCGCGCCAGGGCCGCGGCATCGATCAGGTGGCGCGTCTCGGCCGTGAGGCTCACGTGGAGCGACACGAAGTCCGAGCGTTCCAGCAACTCCTCCAGCGGCACAAAGCTGGCGCCCAGCGCGGTTTCGACATCCGCGCCCACGCGTGTCCGGCTGCTGTACAGGATCTCCATGCCGAAGCCTGCGGCCCGCCGCGCCACCGCCTGGCCGATCCGGCCAAAGCCGACGATTCCAAGCGTTGCGCCGTGGACATCGGGGCCTAGCAGCGTCATCGGCCCCCAGGTGCGCCACAAGCCAGCCCTGACATAGTCCGCGGCTTCCACCACCCGCCGGGCGGACGCCATGAGCAGCGCCCAGGCCAGATCGGCGGTCGTCTCGGTCAGCGCACCGGGCGTGTTCCCCACAGGGACACCCCGACGGGTGCAGGCGGGCACGTCCACATTGTCGAAGCCAACAGCATAGTTGCTCACCACGCGCAGCTGCGCACCGGCGGCGTCCAGCAGCTCGTCGTCCACGCGATCGGTGAGCAGCGTGAGCACCGCGTCACACCCGGCCACGGCCGCGAGGAGCTCGGCCCGCGTCGGCGGCAGCTCGCCCGGCCAGACGTCCACATCGGCAACCGCCCGCAGCATCGCCAGCCCCTCGTTGGGGATCTGGCGGCTCACAAACACGCGGGGTGGGGTCATGCGCGCACCGTAGCAGCCCGCGGCAAGTTGGGGACGGTGTCGGCAAGCCGCCGTGGTGGCGCGGTCCCGCCCACACCCGTACGATCCACCCGACATGGAGAACCCCGAGGTCCCACAGCCTCCCGCCGCGCCGCCAGCCTTCTGGCGCACGGACGCCGGCCTCACCACCATCGTCGCCGCGGCCATCACGGTCGTGTCGATCCTTGTGGCCGTCGCCGCCTGGCGCGGCAGCACGGCCATCGGCCGGGCGTCCGACCTCGATGGCGGGTACATCCAGCAGGTGGCGATGCGCCAGCAGGAGCTGGAGACGATCGCGGGCTATGTGGAGTTGGACATGCGCCTGCCGCCGCGGTATCAGGAGCACGTCCTTGCGGCGGCGCAGCTCCAGGCAGCAGCCGAAAAGCTCCCCGCTGGTTCAGCGGACCGCCAACTGCTTGAGGTTCGAGCCCAGGGCGAGCGCGCCATCGCCCGAGTCATGCGCCCATTCTTCATCTCGCTGCCGACGGTAGACGCGCAGGGTGTCGCAATGTATGACCGCGAGTTCGTCCTGCGCACGCTCGAGGACCAGGACACGAGGCTCGCAGATCTGCAACCGGAACAGGTGGCTGCGGACGCGGTCATCGCCCACAACCAGGCCAACGGGTTCGTGATCGTGGGGGTGATCCTCGCAGTTGCCCTGGTCCTGCTCACCATCGCCCAGGTGACGCGTGGCGCGCGGCGTCTGCCATTCGTGGCGAGTGGCGCGGTCATCGGGCTCGCGGGCAGCATCGGTCTGGTGCTCGTGGAGGCGGTGCTGTTCCATGGCCGCTGAACTCGCGCTACTGGACCTCGAGCAGGCTCGCGGCGACGCCCCGATGTCGCGCTTTGCGCGGCGGATCGCCATCGCCATCGCCATCGTCTCGCTGCTTGCCGCTGTCGTGGGCTACCTCCAGAACCAGGCCAACACGCAGTCCGGCAACGCTGCCCAGCGGGCCCAGGCCGACGCCGTCCAGGGGGCCGACGCAACCGTCCGCGCGCGTGGCCAGCAGTTCGCCGCGCTCGACACCTGGGTGCTGGGGCTCGAGGACCGGATCACCGTGGCAAACCTCGGGTCGGAGATCGAGTACGCCCCGCTCGATCAGCTGGGAACCCTGCAGGCGGCCCGTCTCGCGGCCGCGGCGCTGGCGGACCGGACTGCGGCGCTGAGCAGGCTGGACCTTGCGGCCGAGGCGGGACCGCGAACGGACCCGTCAGTCATCTGGGCGAAGCTTTCGGCAACCGCGAGGGAGCAGTTCCAGATCGAGGCCATGCAGGACGCCGACAACGAGCTTGCAAATGCGTGGGGCCGTCAGGGCGCCGCCTACAGCGCAATGCTGGCGATCGTTGCGGTTGCGCTCTATCTGCTGGGCCTGTCGCTGACGCTCGACGTGCGCCGCGCAAAGGCCCTCGTGGCTGTGGCAGGCGTGGTGCTCGCACTGTTCGCCGGCGGCTGGACGGCGGTGCAGGCAGGCACGGCTCCGCATGCGGCGCCAATCGAGGCCGCCAACGCGTATGCCGAAGGCATGGTGGACCTGATGGCCGCGACGGGGCCGGCGGGTTACAGCGCAGCCGTGGACGCCTTCACCAAGGCGGTGGATGCCCGGCCGACGTTTGCCCGCGCCTACGCCAACCGCGGGTCGGCGCTGCTGGCGGCAGCTTCGCCGGAACAGCCGTTTGGCGGGCAGTACATCACGCTGATCCCGGACGCCGCCCTGGCGGCAGCCGCTGCGGACTTCGAGCAGGCAGTGCGCCTCGGCAGCCGCGACACGCAGGTGCTGTGGGGCCTCGGTGTCGTCCTGTACGACCAGGCCCTCCGCGGCAAGCGTGGACTCATAGACGAGAGCATCGGGTACACCAGCGAGGCGATGGCCCGATCAGCCGCTGCCCCGGTTCCCAGGTACAACCTCGGGGACGCGCTGCTGGCCGCCGGCCGGATCGACGAGGCGCGCAGCGCGTACGAGGGCGCGATCGCCCGGACGATCTGGTCCGATGTGGACGCGCGGACGCCGCGCGGCGCCGGGGTGCAGGTGTCGATCGCGGTGAGTGCGTTCACCAGCCTTGAAGTGCTGCGCGCCGCGAAGCCAGAACTTGACGCGACGATCTCCGAGGTGCAGGCGAGGATCGCGTGGGCCGTGGGCAAGGGCACCACCGATCCCATGCCGAACGCCGCGGGCGGAGCCGTCGACGGCCTCGTGGTTGACGCCTTCCCGTCGTTCCTGCAGTGGCGCGGCAACCTGACCGGAGCAACCGACGCCACGATACTGGGCGTGTTGTGGTGGTACCGCGGGAAAGGCGAGAGCGACTGGTCGCTGATCCCCACGATGAGCGCGCTGGCCACGCGCCCTGAGACCAACACCGGAGGATCCACCTCCCACTTCGGCATCGCCCAGTTCACCGGCGTCACGCGACCAGCCCGCTGCCTCCCCACGGGGACGTATCGCGTTGAGATCTACGCAGACGGGCGCAAGATCGGCAGCGCGGAGTCCGACAGCCCCACCGCGTACGTTGCCTTGGCAGCGCGTGACATCGGAGCCGTCTTCTGCCACCCGGCCGACTGGACCGTGTCCGCCGCCAGCACGCTGGGACGCTCGGCCTTCGCGACTGGCCCCGGGGGCGACCGGGACGCAGGCGTCATGCACCTCGCGCAGCCGTCAAGCGGCGGCGGCGAAACCGCGATGCGAGCCGTCCTGGACCTCCTGCAGGCCGAACTGGCCAGCAGGCTGGGCCAGACGCTGACGCCCGTGGCTAGCGGCGACGCCAGTAGCCAGGTCATGAGCCTTCTTGGGCTCCAGCGGTCCGTGACCTATCCGGGCGGCGCAGCGATCTTCACAAGCGCGCTCGACGCGGACGGCAGCGCGTACGCCACGTGGGTGTACGGCCCCTACGAATGGTTCCAGTCAGGCGACTGGGCCTGGGTGAACTCCTCCTTCCGACGGCTGGAGTAGTGGGGGTCTCGCCGCTCGAGGCGCTGGTGCTGCTGGCGGCGGGCATCCTCGGCGGTGTCGTCGGCGTTGTCGTGAGCCTTGCATCGCTGGTGACCTACCCGACGCTCCTGCTGGCAGGGCTGCCCCCGGTGGCGGCGAACGTGACCAGCACGGTTGCCCAGACGTTTGTTGGTCTGGGAGCGGCGCTGGGCGCCCGTCGCGAGCTCGGCGGTCAGCGGCCGCTCCTGCTCCGGCTCGCCCTGTTGTCCGCGCTTGGCGGCGCTCTGGGTGCCGCGCTGCTCCTGCTGCTTCCAGGCCGATCGTTTGAGCTGGCGGCCCCGATCCTCGTGGCGGGCGCGTCGCTGGCGATCCTCGCCCAGCCGCGGCTGGCACACCACCGGCATTTCCAGCCGCAAGGGATCCGCCTCTGGACGGGCCTCGCCTATGTGGCGGTGTCGGTGTATATCGGGTACTTCGGGGCGGGCGGCGGGATCCTCGCCCTGGTGATCCTCGCCGCCATCATCGACCGCCCGCTCGGGCATGTGAACATGGCCAAGTCGGCCCTGGCGGGACTCGCCAATGGGGCGGCGTCGATCGGCTTCATCTTCTTTGGGCCGGTGCGATGGGCGTACGTCGTCCCGCTGGCGATTGGCCTGTTCATCGGCGGGTTCATTGGCCCGTGGCTGGTACGGCGCGTGCCGGTGAGGCTGTTGCGCGGGCTGATTGCTGTCTCGGGGCTGGGCGTTGCGCTTGTGCTGGTCTGGCGGGCCTACGCCGCGGGCTGACCGTTCTGCGGGCGCGTCGCAGGCCGAGGTGCTAGTACGCCGGCTGGTCGAACCGGACCGCGAGGTAGCCGACCGCCCGGTCCGGCGGGCCGCCGGCATCGGCCGAGGTTGAGGCGGCCAGCGCAACGGCCAGCGTGGCGTCCATCGCCCGGAGCGCCGCCACGCCGGTGACGGCGGGCTCGATGCCGCACATGCCACAGGCAAGGCCCTCTACGGCGGAGGCGATGAGCGCCGTCTCGGCCGCCGCCAGTCCGGCGGCGTGCGTTGCGAGGATGAGCGGTACCAGGCGTTCCGTGGCGCGCTCGCAGGCGGCCGCCGCCGGGTAGTGCGCCATGTCGGAGCTGACCGCAAGCACAATCCGATCGCCCGCGTCCCGCCGGTCGGCCAGCAGCCGTCCCAGCAGGTCGCCCGCCTCAATCGCCTCGTCGCCGGTCCCGGCGGACACGGCCAGCGGCACGATCAACGCCCCGGGCGCCACGGCTGCCAGCAGCGGCAACTGCACCTCGATGGAGTGCTCGCCCTCGTGCGCTGCGCGGTCCACGCCAAACGGGCGGCCAAGCGCCGCAATCTCGCCGGCGAGCGCCCTGTTCACCGCCACCTCGCCGCCAGGGATGGCCCACGCACCCTGGTCCCACACGGCGATCCCACGCGCCCTGCGGCTGACGTGGTTGGTGCCGAGGATGACGACTGTCAGCGGCCCGCCCTCGCTCCGCAGCGTGCGCCACGCGGCGGCTGCGGTGACCCCGGAGTACGCGAGGCCCGCGTGCGGCACCAGGATCCCGGCGGGCATCCCCGGAGGTACGTCGGGCGACGGTAGCGGCAGCTGCCCAGCCGCATCCAGGAGCGCCGCAACCAGCTCGCCAAGCCGCCCGGCCGACGACGGGTAGAACGAGCCCGCCACGGCTGGCTGGCGGCGAGGCTCGGCGCTCACGTCGGCACCACGGGGGTGGCCGGCCGCCCCGGGTACAGCCCCTCAAGCGCCCTGCCGCAGCCGGGGCAGGATCCGTCAGCCGTCAGGTGTGACCGCACGTGATACCCGTTGCGCTCAACCAGCAGGCGCGAGCAGCCGGGACAAGTCGTGTCCTCAAGGCCAAGCCCGGGCGCATTCCCCACGTACACGTGGTGCAGCCCGGCCTCGCGGCCAATCTCAGCCGCCCGCAGCAGCGTCGCCGTCGGGGTGGCCGCCACGTCGCGCAAGCGGTAGTCAGGGTGGAAGCGGCTGATGTGCCACGGCGTGCCGGGGCCAAGCCGCTCCACGATCCAGCCGGCAAGGTCGCGCAGCTGCGCCTCGTCGTCGTTGGCGCCGGGGATGATCAGCGTTGTCAGCTCCAGCCAGACGCCCGCCCGCCGATACGCCTCGATGGCGTCAAGCACCGGGGCCAGCCGTGCGCCGCACAGGCGCCGGTAGAACGCGTCGTCAAAGCTCTTGAGGTCAACGTTGGCCGCGTCCAGGACGTCGCCCAGCAGCGTGACTGCCTCGGGCGTCGCATAGCCGTCGGTGATGAACAGCATGCGCAGGCCGGCGTCGCGCGCAAGCTCGCCGATGTCCAGCGCGTACTCCAGGAAGACCGTCGGCTCCACATAGGTGCAGGCGATGGATCTGGCGCCGGAGCGGCTCGCCTCGGCCACCACCTGGGCAGGCGACATCGGCCGCAGCGGGATGTCCAGCCCAAGCCTTGGGCCCTGCGCAATCTCCCAGTTCTGGCAGAAGACGCAGTGGAACGGGCAGCCGAGCGTGGAGATGGAGTAGGCCGTGCTGCCGGGATCCACGTGGAACAGGGGCTTCTTCTCGATGGGATCCAGCGCCGCAGCTGCCACCGCGCCGTGCGCCAGACACCAAAGCACGCCGTCTGTGTTGACGCGGACGCCGCAGATCCCCGTGCGACCCGGCCGGACGAGGCAGCGATGCGCACAGACATTGCAGCGGACGCTGCCATCGGGCTGGGGCTCCGCCAGACGTGCGGGGACACCCGCGGTTGCGGGCGGCTGGGCGAATGCGGAGGATGGAGCGGGGTCGATGAGACGCATGCTTGACTGCGAAGTCTGGGCTACAAGCGCGCCTGGCGTGAGGGCCGCGCGGCCCGAAATGGGGTCGTGCGCCCCTTGCCCCCAATCCCTCCGGAGCGGATGATGACGACGTCGCCCACCCCGGCGGCCGAACCAGAGGCGCCCCATGACCAGACAAGACCGGCCCGTCGCTCCTTCAGGCGGCAGCCCCACTGCTGACCCTGCGCGACACGCGCCTCCCGTCGAGGTCAGTTCCGCCAATCAAGCGCGGCTCCTTGAGTTGGCCAGGCTTGCCGTCGTGGTGGTGGCGGGCGTCCGTCCCGAGGCGGACCTGCGCGCGGCGATTGCCGCGGGCCCCAGACCGGATGTGCCAGCCCCGGCCTTCGTGACGCTCACGCTCGACGGCGCGCTGCGCGGCTGCATGGGCAACCTTGATCCCGAGAGCGCAGTCTGGGCGTCCGTTGTGGATGCTGCGGGCTGGGCAGCCCGGGAGGACCCGCGGTTTGCGCGGGTTCGCGAGCGCGACCTCGTTGGCCTGCACATCGACGTTTCCATCCTTGGACCGTCCGTCCTGTTGGCGGACCCCCTTGACTGGCGCCTTGGCACCGACGGCGTCATCGTGCGGCTTGGCGGCCGGCGCGGGCTGCTGCTGCCCGAGGTGGCGGCCGACGTCACTGGCGGTCGCGTGGAGATGCTGCAGATCTGCTGCCGCAAGGCAGGGCTGGCTGCGGACGACTGGCGCGAGAGCCCGGCGGAGGTCTCGGCGTTCCGGACGCTCCGCTTTGGCGGACCCGTTCTGATCTAGCCGCTCGTTTGCCGGTCACACGCTGGTAGAAGTGCCGTTCTGATCGGCGCCATCGGAAGCTGCGTCGTCCCAGACCGCCTCGCCCTCGATCTGGATCCGCGGCAGCCAGCGCAGGAACGGCGGCAGATACCAGTTCCAGTCGCCCAGCAGGCGCATCGTCGCCGGGAGCAGCACCGTGCGGATCAGCGTGGCGTCCAGGAACACCGCCACCGCCAGACCCATGCCCACCTCGCGGATGATCACCAGGCGCAGGGTCATGAACACAAGGAACACCACCACCATGATGGCCGCCGCACTGGTCACGGTCCCGGCCGTCTCCGCGATGCCCTGCGCAACGGCGTCGCGCGTGCTCACGCCGCTGTCCACGTCCTCCTTGATTCGGCTGAGGATGAACACCTCGTAGTCCATCGACAGCCCAAACAGGACGGCGAAGATGAAGATCGGCGCCCAGTTCTGGATGGCTTCGGACGGGGTGACGCCCAGCGGCCCGTTGAGCCAGCCCTCCTGGAACACCAGCACGATGGCGCCATACGCGGCGCCCGTGGACAGCAGGTTCAGGATGATGGCCTTGAGCGGGATGGCGATGGAGCGGAAGACCAGCAGCAGCAGGATGAACGAGAGCGTCGGCACAAAGATCAGGATCCGGACCATGCCATCCGAGTAGACCTGCGTGTCGTCCATGGCGTACGCCGCGTCGCCCGTGACGTAGGTGGTGGCGCCCGTGCCCGCAAAGGCTGGTGCCACCACTTGGCTCCGCACGTGCTTCACGGCGTCCCAGTTGGCGGGGTCGTTCTGGCCGCCGGACATCACCACCGTCACCCAGGTCGCCGTGCCGTCAGCGGAGGCGCCCGGGGAGGCCGGGCCCGTCAAGCCGGGGACGCTAGGCAGGGCCGAGGCCACCTTGTCGAGCGCGGTCTTTGTTGCCGCAGCATCGCCGCCCTTGGCGACGACGGAGAGGTTCATCAGCGTGCCCTGGGGCCAGTGCTGCTGCAGCGCGAGATACGCCTGGACGCCGTCCACCTCGGCGGGGAACGTGGCAAGGTCCGCCTCGCCAAGCTGGAGCAGCCGGACTGGCGATGCCAGCGCCACCAGCACGCCACCGGCCACCAAGACGCTGATCCAGGGGCGCGCCATGACGCGTCGGGCGATGCTGGCCCAGACCCCGTACCCCTCGTGGGCTCGGCCGATGAGCGGCACGCGGCCGCGGTTCACCCCGTCGCCAAGGATCGCCAGCGTCGCCGGCAGGAACACAAGGCTGCCCGCAATCGCGGCCACGATCACCGCGATCGTCCCCAGGGCCATGGAGTGGAAGAGCTCGTCCGGCAGGAGGTACAGCCCCGCCAGCGAGATCATCACGGCAATGCCGGAGAAGAACACCGCGCGGCCCGCCGTGGCCGAGGCGATCTCGATCGCCGCCATCTTGGGCATCCCGCGTCGCCGCTCGCTGCGGAAGCGCGTGATCATGAACAGGCTGTAATCCACGGCCACCGCCAGGCCAATCAGCACCACCAGCTGCGTTGCGTACGGGCTCACGGGCGACGAGATCTGGCTGTAGAGGCCAAGGGCGCCGAATGCCGCCAGCAGCGACGTGACCGCCAGCAGCAGCGGGACGATGGACGCCACCAGGGCGCCGAAGGCGATGACGAGGATGATGAACGTCGCCGGCAGGCTGAGCTTGAGCGAGCCGTCTAGGTCGCCGCTGATCACCGA
>JANYAA010000394.1 GCA_025355255.1 Chloroflexota bacterium
CCAAGACCGCGCCCGAGCAGGTGATCGGGTAGCTCCCGACCGGGCTGGACACTGTGGCGGTGCTTGTGCACGTGGGCGGGGTCGTGAGGCTGACCGAGGGGCTGGCGACGTAGGTGAAGGCCGGGGTGGCCGCGTTGACGACCCGGGTCTTGTCGCTCGCGGTGATAGTCAGCGAAGTCGTCAGGGCTGACACGACTATCGGGTTTAGCACCGGAGCTGTGGCGGAGGCAGTCAGGGCCAGCGAGCCGCCAAAGAAACCCCCGATGATTGGCGTTATGAAGGAGTAGGGCTGGGTTACCGTCACCGTGACCTGGTTCCCGGCCTGTGCCGCGTAGTTCGACGCCGAATTGCAGTCTATGGAGGGCTGGGGCGCCGGGGCAGCCGGAGAGAAACAGGTGTAGGAGACGCTGATGGGGCCGCCGCCGCTCAGGCCCTGCGCGTTTGATTGGCCTCGTGCCGCCTGCGTGACGCCTGCACTAAAGGAAACCGTGGTGTAGGAGGTGTCAGCAGCGTGTACGGCTGCGTAGGCGGCTCCTTCCCGGGCCGCGTTGATATTCGAGATATACGCCGCGAAGACCCGCCCGAAGTCAATAGCTATCAGCAAGATCAACATCATGACGGGCAGGATGAGGGCGAATTCCACGAGAGCCTGCCCGCCCCGCCGCGGAGCACGCGTGGGGTGGGCGCGAAGGCCGCGGCTCGTGGGCTCCGGATTGACCGGACGCCGACTGGTGGTAATCGGAAGACTCCTGAGCGGAGTGGTGAACGTGACCGACTATGGGCCGCGAACCTTACTGGCCACATTGCACACTGCCTAGTACGGATTGGCCATGCCTAGTGGTACCGATGCCGGCTAGAACTCGCCGGGCTCCTCGGCGGGCAGGGTGATCGTGAACGCTGCGCCCGGCCGTCCGTCGGCTGCCTCCAGCGCCAGGTCGCCGTCCATCGCGCGGCAGAGGCCGCGGGCGACATAGAGGCCGAGTCCCGACCCCTCGTCGCTAGGCCTGCCTGCGCCGCGCGTAAACCGGCCGAAGAGCCTGCCGCTGTCTGCCTCGTCAACGCCGGTGCCTGCGTCACGGATGGTGATCGCAAGCGCCGCGTCGCCGCGGACGGTGATGGCGGCCGTGATTGGCGTTCGTCCGCCGTAGCGCACCGCGTTGTCCAGCAGCGCCCAGAGCACCTGGTCCAGCTGGTCGGGATCACCAACGGCCAGCCAGCCGCCGGATTGATCATCCACGGTGAACGGCACGTCGGCGACGCCGAGGCCCTCCCAAGCGCGACGGAGCATCGCCGCCGGCGCAAACACCTCCTGCGCTGGCCGCAGCACGCCGGACTCGATCCGGCTGACGGTGAGCAGCTGGCGAACCATGCGCGAGAGGCGGTCTGCCTGCTCGGTGACGATGCCGAGACGGCGGTCCGGCCGCTCGGCCGCGAGCTGCTGGGCATAGCCGCGGATGCTCGCGAGGGGCGTCTGCAGGTTGTGGGAAACACCGCGGAGGAAGTCGTCCTTGGCTTGGTCAAGCTCCACGAGTCGCCGGTTCTGCGCCTCCACCCGCGTGTAGAGCTGCGCGTTGCGGATGGCCGCGGAGATCTCCAGCGCAAACAGCTCAAACAGATCCTGGTCCGCCCGCTCCCACCGCCGGGTGGCCGGCAGCCGGCCCGCAGCGACGCCGAGCACCTGCCCGGCAGCGACCAGCTGGGCACGTACTGGGACAGCCTCGCCCGGGACCGCCTCCTCAGCTGGCACGTCAACCGGGTCCCCCAGGATCAGCGCGCAATCGATCATCCCGAAGGTTGCCCGCGCCTCTCCCGCCGCCCGCTGCGCCAGCCGCTCCGGCGCCTCGTCAAGCGTTGTGGACTCGAGCGTGTTCAGGATGCCGCGCAGCTCCCGGTTTCGGCGCGCGAGGTCCTGGGCCAGCCGCCCGTGGCGGTCCCCCAAGCGCGCGAGGTCGTCGTCGCCGGGCAGCTCCAGCGCGCCACGGAGCTCGTCGGGCGCAAGGTCTCCGGCGGAGACGCGCTCCACAACGCGCGTGATCAGCCGGATGGGCGCGGTCAGGTCCGACGCCAGCCAGCCCGCCAGCAGGACCGCGCCAATGGCGGTCAGCGCCAGCGCAAGCAGCAGACCGCGGGCGAGGGCGGGCTGGATCGGGTCGTTGGCTCCGGCAACCACCAGTGCGAGGCCGCCGAAGACCGCCAGCGGCAGGATGGCAGCGACGATCAGCGATGCCATCAGGCGGTTGCGGAAGCTGAGGCGCGGCGGTCGGTCCCGGCTCATCACCGGAGCATCTCGGGTCCCGCGGGGCTGTCAAGCCCGCTCGCCGCTCCCGCCGCTACCAGTCGGTACCCGATGCCGCGCACCGTCAGGAGGTGCACGGGCTTGTTGGGATCCACCTCCACCTTCCGGCGCAGGCGGCGCATCGTGACCCAGACGTAGGAGGGATCAGCGTCGTCCGTGTCGGCCCAGCCACGGGCCAGCAGCATCTCGGTAGTAACGGTCTGCCCGAGGTTCGCCGCGAGCGCGTACAGCAGGCGCGACTCCGTGGGCGTCAGCGCAACCGGCGTGCCAGCGACGATTGCGGTGCGGCGGTGGAGCTCAAGCGCCAGGCTTGGCCCCAGGGACAGCCGCTGGCGGGGCACACGATCGCCAACCCGCCGAAGCACGCGCGTGATCCGCGCCCGCAGCTCCGGGTAGTGATAGGGCTTGGTGACGTAGTCCTCGGCCACCTCGTCGAGCAGATCGGCCTTGGAGTCCGCCGTGTCGATGGCCGACAGCACGATGATTGGCAGATCCGCCCGAGCCTTCACCTCGCGCGCGAGCGCTAAGCCGTCCAAGCGCGGCATGAGCATGTCGATGATCAGCAGGTCTGGCCAGGCCACGCCCAGCCGCCGGAGCGCCTCCTCGCCGTCGCGGGCGGTCTGGACCTCGTAGCCGTCGGCCGTGAGCTGCTCGGCCAAGATCACGCGCAGGTCCGGATCGTCGTCCACGATCAGGATGCGCGGCGCCGAGACGCCGTACGGGCCAGGTCCGCCAAACACCATGGCGGGAGCATAGCCCCGCGGGTTGCACGATCGCTCGCTCTACACTCACGGGGCCATGTCCAGCCTGCCCATCAGCCCGTACGAGCGCGAGCCCGCCGCCGTTGCGCCGTGGGATCCGCGCTGCGCGGATGTGGCGCGGGAGGTGGTGCGCATGGTCAGCGGCGTGCTGCCGGGGGTGGTAGCCCACCATGTCGGCAGCTCCGCGGTGCCGGGTCTGGCTGGCAAGAACGTCGTGGATCTGGCGATTGAGGCCCCGCCCGACGAGATCCAGCTGGTCGTGGAGGCCTTGGTCTCGCTGGGCTTTGGGCGCCAGACGGGCATCGCGCCGTTCCCGCCCACGCGGCCGCTGCTGCTGGGCCAAGTGCTCCACGAGGGCGCGCTATACCGCATCCACCTCCACGTGATGCCGCCCGCGCGGGACGAGCTGCGCGAGCTGCTGGGCTTCCGCGATGCGCTCCGCGCCGATACCGCCCTGCGTGACGGCTACGCCGATGCCAAGCGCGCCATTGTGGCCTCCGTGGGTCTCGGCGAAGCCAACCAGCTGTACACGGGGCACAGCGAGTTCGTGGAGGAGGCGCTCCTGCGCCTGGGGATCCGGCGGGCGCCTGCAGACCGGCCGCAGCCACTGGCGCCGGGCTCAACCATCGGCATCCTTGGCGGCGGCCAGCTGGGCCGAATGCTGGGCTTCGCGGCGCGGGCGATGGGCTATCGGATCATCGCGCTGGACCCGGATCCTTTGTGTCCCACGGCGGCCGTGGCCGACGAGATCATCGTGGGCCGGTATGACGATGTTGAGGCGGCGCGTCGGCTCGGCCAGGCTGCGGACGTCGTCACATACGAGCTGGAGCACATTGGGCTCGAGGCGGCTGCTGCGGCTGGTGCAGGCGCCCCGCTTCGGCCGGGGCTTGCGGCGCTGGCCAAGACGCAGGACCGGCTGGCGGAGCGGCGGTTCATCCGCTCCATCGGCGAGTGGACGGCGCCTTGGCGCGAGGTTCGCGGCGTTGCGGAGGCTGAGGCTGCCGCTCGAGAGCTAGGTCTGCCGATGCGGCTGAAGTCGCCCATCGGCGGGTATGACGGGCGCTCGCAGGTGCGCGTCTTGACGGCGGACGGCGTGGCGGCGGGGGTTGCGGCGTTGGGCGGGCAGGACGGGCGGCCGCTGTTGGCCGAAGCGGAGATTGACTACGCGGCGGAGCTTTCCGTGGTCTGCGCACGCGACCGCGATGGACGGACGCTGGCGTTCCCCGTCTCGTACAACGTGCACCACGAGGGCGTTCTGGCCGAGACGGTGGCACCCGCGCCCATCGACCCGCTGGTGGCCGCCGATGCCTGCTCCATCGCGTCCTGGGTTGCACGTGGGCTGGATGCCGTGGGCGTGATCACCGTGGAGCTGTTCCAGCTGCGCGGCGGCGGGCTGATGATCAACGAGCTGGCCCCGCGGGTGCACAACAGCGGCCACTGGACCATCGAGGGCGCCGCCACGTCGCAGTTTGAGCAGCACCTGCGTGCGATCCTCGGGCTGCCGCTTGGTTCCGTCGCGCCCCACGGGAGGGCCGCCTTGGTCAACCTCATGGGCAGCGGTGCCGATCGGCCGGCGCGTCTCGTCGGGCTTGAGGCTGCGCTCGCTGACCCGCGCGTCAAGGTCCACGTCTACGGCAAGCGCCGCGTGTTTGCCGGGCGCAAGATGGGGCATATCACCGTGGCCGGCGTCGATGACGATTCGGCCCTTGCGCGGGCTCGCCTGGCCTTGGCCGCGCTGCAGTGGGAGGTCTGAAACCGTGGGCGAAACTGGGCCGCGCGTCGGCATCGTCGGTGGAAGCCGGTCGGACTTTCCCATCCTCGAGCGGACGCGCGAGGTGCTTGAGGAGCTGGGCGTGCCCTGCGAGCTGCGTGTGGTGTCGGCCCACCGGACGCCGGACCACCTGTTTCGCTACGCCGAGACCGCGGTTGGCCGCGGCATCCGCGTGATCGTTGCCGGGGCTGGCGGCGCGGCGCATCTTCCTGGCATGCTGGCGGCCAAGACGCAGCTCCCCGTGATTGGCGTGCCCATTCCCACGCAGCACCTGGGCGGGCTAGACTCGCTGCTCTCGATTGTCCAGATGCCGCGGGGCATTCCCGTGGCCACCGTGGCGATCGGCAACGGGGAGAACGCCGCGCTGCTGGCGGCCCAGATCCTTGCGCTGTCGGACCCGGTGCTGGCCGAGGCGCTGCGCACCCGCCGCGACGAGCAGACCGATGCGGTCCTTGAGGACCCATCCAACGAGGAGCCGCTCGACTAGGGCTCGCGCGCCGATTCGGGCTCGCACGTGTCGAGAGTCCTCACCCGGTGAGTCATCGCGTGCTTGCGTGCAGCCGTTGGCTCACCAGGTGAGCCGCGCGAGTCCCGGTGACCGCGGGTGGCCGCTCCCGAG
>JANYAA010000471.1 GCA_025355255.1 Chloroflexota bacterium
CCCGGGTTGCGCAGGAGCTGCAGGTGCCCCGCATCCGGATTGTGGTCAACAAAACGCCGGACACGCTGGATCCGGCTGCAGTGGCCGCACGCGTCGAAGAGGCATATGGCTGCACAGTGGCCGCTGTGCTGCCCCACTCCGATGACCTGATGCGGCTTGCGTCGGAGGGCATCTTCGTGGCGCGCTACCCGGACCACGAGCTGAGCGCGCTCTTCCGGAAGGTGGCAGCCTCACTCATGCCCGATGGCGCCTGAGCGCACCGTGGCGGCAGAGCCCAAACCCGCGGCAGACTCCATCCTCGGCTCTGCTGCGCCCACCTTCACGCGTGAGGGCCTGCTCGCGGGCAACCACGCCCGGCGCGCCGGCACGCTCCTCTACGCAATCGAGAACCGTTCCGCCCTGCTTGCGACGCGCAGCCGCAGCGCCATGGCGCGCTTCGAGACCGAGCGCACCGTTGCCGAGCGCGAACAGGCATTCTTCGGCGCCCTGGCCGAGGGGCGGACGCCGCCGCGCAAGCCGAGGATCCAGGACATCAACCGCTATGCCCTCGGGTGGGCGGACCTTGTACCGGCCGACCCCGGGCTCAGGGCCGCCGTCCTGCGCCGCATCCAGGACAAGTACGGCCTCCCGTCGCAGGCGGGCGAGATCCGCCGCGTCCTCACCGCCGATGCCCCAGCCCTCATCGAGGCCTATCAGCGCCAGAACGGGGTTGCGCTGGGCGCCCCGAGCGCTGCGCCGATGCCGTGGCGTGAGCGGCTCGCATGGCTGCGGACGTCGGCGGCGGTGCGGCTCGAGTCGCTGCCGCCGTTCTGGCTTGCGTACGCGCTCACCCTGACCGAGACGGTGGGTGGCGGCATTCTGGCGCTGCCGATTGCGCTGGCCGAGTTCGGGCCGGTGGGCGCGGCGCTGCTGCTCCTGTTCTTTGGCATCGTCAACACCATCACCGTGGCCGCCCTTGTAGAGGCCATCACGCGCAACGGCAACATGCGCTACGGCAACGCGTTCTTCGGCAGGCTGGTGGGCGATTACCTCGGCCGGCCCGGCAACATGCTGGCAATGCCCGCGCTCTTCGCGCTTGACGCGGTGGGCTTCCTCGTCTCGCTGGTGGGCTTCGGGATCACCATCGGCGGGGTCACCGGGTTGCCGGTTGCCGCGTGCGCCGGGGCGCTGTTCCTAGTTGTCATGGCGATCCTGTGGCGCGGGAGTCTGGATGCCACGGTGGCGCTCGCCGTGGCGGTTGGCCTGGTGAACATGGGCCTCATCATCGCGCTGTCCGTGTTGTCGCTTGCGTTTGCCCGCCCCGACGCCCTCAGCGCCGGCATCACCATCCCGTCGCTGGACGCCGGCGCGCTGGAACTGATCTTCGGCGTGGCGCTGATCGCCTTCTTCGGCCACACGTCGGCCGGCCACTCGGCCAAGGTTGTGCTTGCGCGCGATCCCGGGGGCAAGCACCTGCTGGCCGGCAACATCGCCGCGATGCTCAGCGCGCTTGCCCTGTACGTGCTGTTCGTGTTTGCGGTGACCGGCGCGGTGGGGTCCGACGCGCTGACGGGCTTCAACGGAACAGCACTCACGCCGCTCGCCAAGCGTGTCGGCCCGGTGGTTGACGTCCTGGGCACGCTCTACGTCCTGCTGGGTGTGGGGCTCGCCTCCATCTACGGCAGCCTTGGGCTGTTCAATCAGACGCGCGAGATCCTCGACGGGATCTCTGCGCGCTTTGCCTCGCCCACCGGGTCTGCGGATCGGGTGACCGCCTACCTGCTCGCGTCAAGCCCGCTCATCGCGATCTTCGTCATCGTGGTGGTGCTGCTGGGCTCGGGCTCCATCTCGTTCACCGAACCGCTGTCCCTCGTCGGCACGTTGGTCTGCCCACTGTTGGGCGGCGTCTTTCCCGTGCTGCTGTTCGTGGCCGCCCGGCGGCGAGGCGAGCGCCTGCCGTCCCGCCCCATCCCGCTGCTTGGCCACCCGGTGGTGGCGATCGCGGTGGGCGCCATCTTCGTGAGCGCACTTGCCGCCTTCGGTCTGGTGATCTGGACCGATCCGGCCCCAAGGTTTGCCGCTGGCATTGTCACGGCGGCGATCTTGGTGATCATCGCGGTCTCGGTTCGCCGAGGCGCCTTCCGGGCACGGACCGTTGTGGAGTACCGCGTCGAGAGCGGTCCGCCGCAGCTGGGGATCGTGTCGGTGGTGTCCCAGGGAAGGGCCCAGCGTGCTGATGTCGTGTTCACCGAGACCACCGGGCCACGTGCTGTGACGGACTCGATCGCCATGACGCCCATGCCCGGCCACGTGCGGAACATCCGCGTCCGCCTTCCCGACGGCGTAGCCCGCGAGGTCCTCCTCTGGGTCCACGCGATCGCCGCCGACGGATCGTCCCGCCCGTCCGCCGCCACCGCGCACCTGGACGGGGCCGCGGCGGACGCCACCCCGTCGCCCGCCACGGGGGGCTTCAAACAGCTCCAGCTGCCGGCGGGGACCGGCGGAGGGAGCCTCACCATCGCCATCGGCCCCGGCTTGCCGGAGGCCCACGTTTCGTGACTGCCAATTCGCCCAACGCCAGCACCCCCAGGGAGCCTTCAGGACAGATGCACATCGTCAGCGCAACACGCCTAGGGCCGCGCCGCGCCGTAGTCCTGCTTGCGGCCTTCGCAGTGCTGGTCGCGGCCTGCTCCGGTCGCGGATCCCCCTCCCCGAAGCCCAGCGCCGACCCGGCCACCGACAAGCTGGCCCAGATCACCGCTCGGGGCACCCTGGTGGGCTACGCGGAGCTTGCCTACCCGCCGCAGTCGATGAAGGTGGACGGGGCTGTCCGTGTTGCCGGCACGAAATGCCTTCCCAACCAGATGACGGCAGCCGAGGCAACGGGCTTTGACGTTGAGACGACCAAGCTCGTCGCGAAGGGGCTTGGCGTCGAAGCCTGCTTCGTCCAGCCGACGTGGGCCGAGGTGACCGCGGGGGGCTGGGGCGATCGGGTTGACATCGTCTACGGCTCTGGCGCCATCAACGCCAAGCGCATGGAGCACCTCTGGATGACGCAGCCGTACTACTACGTGCCGCAGCGGTTCATCGTCCGGGCGGACTCTTCATACAAGACACCAGCGGATCTCACCGGCAAATCCATCGGCACGTGCACCAGCTGCACCGTGGAGTCCTACCTCAAGGGCACGCTCTCGATCCCTGGTGTGGAGCTCGTCCAGAAGGTCCAGAACCCGAAGCTGGCCGGGTTTGAGACCGAGGCGCCAGGCCTGCAGGCGCTTGCCGACTCCAAGATCGACGCCTTCCTCACGGCCGAGACCGTCGGGCTCAATGCGATCAAGAGCGGCAAGCCGTTCCGGTTGCTGGACGAGCCGGCGTTCTCCATGTACCCGACAGGCTTCGTGGACAAGTCTTCCGGGCTGTCGGTAGCGGCCTTCGTAGCCCGCGT
>JANYAA010000472.1 GCA_025355255.1 Chloroflexota bacterium
GGTCGGCCGCCCGTTGGGACGATCGGTCGCGCGGCCGGGGAGCCATAATCGTAGCGATGACTTCGCCCGCTCATCCGAGCCCAGCACGGGCGCGAGGCGGTCCTCCCCCGGGGCTCGTGGCTCGACGCCGTCGGCCGCGACTCTCAGCACGGCTGGACGCCTCGCTCGACCCGACCACGCGACTGACCCTCGTCTCCGCACCGCCCGGCTACGGCAAGTCGGTCGCCGTGGCGGGCTGAATCGTCGACCGGGCCATCCCGGTGGCCTGGGTCAGCCTCGACGCCGCCTCCGGCGACCCGGCACGGCTTGCGCACGAGGTGCTGTCGGCGCTCGCTGACGCCTGGCCCGGTGCTGCGATGCTCGCGCAGGCGATCGCGCCCGGCGCCTCGTCGGACGCCCGCGCCCTCGCCGATCTCGTCGTCGACGCCGTGGCGACCGATGACGACGACCTCGTCATCGTGCTCGACGACTGCCACCTGGCCGACGAACCGGAGGCGGTGGAACTGCTCCGCCGGTTGGTCGAGCGCATGCCGCCGTTCGGGCACCTCGTGCTCGTCGGCCGCGAGGATCCCGCCGTGCCACTGGGACGCCTGCGCGCCCACGGCGCCCTCGTCGAGCTCCGCGCCGACGACCTGCGGTTCAACGTCGACGAGGCGCTGGCCTTCATGGCCGAAGCGGGAGTCGAGCCGGACGCCGCCCTCGTCGAGGCACTGGTGGGGACCACCGAGGGGTGGGCAGCCGCGCTCCAGCTCGCCTCGATCACCCTCAGGGCCACCGATGGTCCGCGATCCGCCGCCGAGGTGGTCTCCGGTACGCACCGGCACCTGATCGACTACCTGGGCGACGAGGTGATGGCCGGGCTCGATGGCGAGCTCCGCGAGCTCCTGTCCGCCGCCGCGGTGGCGGAGCGCTTCACCACCGGGCTCCTCGCCGCGATGACCGGGAGCGGCGACGCGGCGGCACTGCTGGACCGTGCGGCGCGCTCGAACCTGTTCCTCGCGCCGCTCGACCGCGAGGGCCACCGGTTCCGGATGCACGGGCTCTTCGCCGACTACCTCCGCTCGCGGCTACCGGCGGACGATCGCCGGCGACTCCACGCCCTCGCGGCCGCCTGGCTCGACGCTGCCGGGATGGGACGCGAGGCCCTGGCCCAGGCGTTCCATGCGGACGATCCGGTCATGGCGACCCGCCTCGTCGGGCGGGAGGGTCGCGCCGCGTTCGAGGCCGGCGACCTGCGGACGCTCGAGCGGTGGATCGCGGCGCTGCCGCCGGACGTGCGGGAGTCCGACCTCGAGATCGCGTCGCTCGAGGCCTGGCCGCGCTTCTACGCGGGCGACCTTGCCGGTGGGGCAGCGATCGCCGCGCGGGCGACCGCGGTGCCCGGTGGCCGGTCGGCCGCCCGGGGGAGGCTGCTCGTCCTACTCGGGCTGGTCGGCACGACGATGCGCCCGGACGCCGAGGCCCTGGCGCGGGACGGGATCGACCTTGTCGGCGACGACAACTTGTTCCGTTCCCTGGGGCTCCAGGCAGCGGGGCGCGCGCAGCTCGCGCGGGGCGATGTGGCGGCGTCGCTCGAGACGCTCCGCGCGGCGTTCGATGCCGCCGGGATCCGATGCCCGGCGCACCACGAGGTCGGTGAATGGCCCTGCGCCCGACGGGAAGACGACCTCGCCCTTGACGAACCGCACGAGCGAGGCGTCGCCCCCGGCGGCCTCGATCCGCGGCCGCAGGACACGCCCGGGGTCATCCTCGGTCGTGATCCACATCGCCCGCCCCGCGCGGCCGTCCCCCGCACTGCCGTCGGGCCAGCCGCGCCCGGTCGTGATGCGGGCGACGAGATCGGCGACGAGTGTGCTCTTGGAGACACCCGGGTTGCCGTCCATGAGGGTGACCACGCCGCGCGGCAGCCAGGCCTCCCACAGCCAGCGCACGGGCTCGGACGCGAACTCGGTGAGCGGGGCGTCTTCGAGCTCGGTGACGGCTGCCACCGTCCTCCCGGTGGCCGAGTCGATCGGGTCGCGCTCGAACTTGGTCTCCGCCTCGCCGATGGCCTGGCGCACCTGGGCCTCGGTCTTGGGCTGCACGAGCTGGCGATTGAGGTCCATCACCGCGGCGAACAGCGCCTGGCCGGTGAGGCCGACGCCCACGAGGTGGCGGGCGCGGTCGCGCAGGTACGGGTGGCGCTGGCCGACCTCGATCGCCGACGCGGGCCGCGCGCCGGACACCACGATGACCCCCTCGCCCGGCTGCTTCGCGATGGCCGCCCGGACCCAAGCCTCGGGCAGGGTGGCGATCTCGACGTCCGCGCTCGCCGGCGCATAGACGGCGCCCGAGGCGTGGACCGAGCGTGGGCCGATGACGCACCCGGCCCCCGCACCGGAGCCCCAGCGGGTCACGTAGCCGAACAACTGGCCCAGGGGACGCGGGTGGTCGGCGGGCCAGCGGAGGAACACATGCTGGCCGTGGGCGGTGTTCGTCCGCAGCGTCGGCGGCAGCGCCCCCAGGCGCGCCTCGAGCTCGGCGAGCCTGTCGACCCCGTCGCCGTCGACGTCGAGCACGAACACGCCGTCGGGGCAGACCAGCCCATAGTTGGGTTCCGACCCGGCCGACAGCAGCGTCCGGATACGCTCGGGATCAGAGGTGTGCTCGTGGAACCCCTGGCGCCCGATCGGGTGCTTGCCCGCGTTGTCGCAGGCGCGGCCCTTCGGGCAGCGGCACGTCCCGGAGGGGTCGGTGCTCCACACTCTGAACACGCCGAAGCTGTGGGCGGCGAACCAGGTCGCCGCGCGGATGCGCTCATCGACGGTCGGTCGCGGCGCGCGGACGGCCGGCATCATCGCGTGCCCACCGGGCGGACGTCATGGTCGGCCGGGACATACGTGGCCACGATGTGCTGGCACGCCGCGCAGACGACGGCAACCTCGCCGCCCAGGAGCATGGTGAATCCGGGAACCTGAGGATGGGAAGCACGGTCCGACGTTACGTACGTCAACACGCGACTGTCGCGGACACGCTAACCGACGCGCACGCTGTAGGCTGGGACGCATGGCGCGGGACGTCGATCGCGATCGGAAGTCGGGGCTCGCTTTCCGCTGGAGCGCGCCCAGGTGCCGTCGTGCACGGACATCTCCGCGGTGACGGGTTACCACTACGACCCGATGCTCTGGCCCACGCTCGCCTCGGCGGCGTTCATCGGCGCGATTGCCGTGTACCTCTGGCGGCGCAGGGCCGAAACGAGGGGCGCCTTCCCGCTCGCCCTGGTGGCCCTCCTGCTGGTGGCGTGGTGCCTGGGCGCGGCCGGGGAAGCAGCCGCCATGGACGTCGCCGCGCAGCAGACCTGGTTCCTGTTCCGCAACGCGCTGACGATCCCGAGCGTGGTCCTGGCGTTCTGGTTCGCCCTCACGTACGCGGGACTGGAGCGCTGGCTGACCCGTCCCGTCGTGGCCGTGCTCGCGGGCGTGACGATCGTCCATGTCGGGCTCGACCTCGTCCTCGGCGGTGCACTGACATGGAGCAGCGTCTGGTGGAACGGTGGAGAGATCCAGGGCACTCGAACGCCGTTGGGTCTGGCGTTCGCCGGCGCCGTGGTGCTTCTGTTCGTGCTGTCTACGTCGGTCCTCCTCCTCCTCTTCGTCCGCTCGCCGGCCCATCGCGCCCCCGTCGCACTGATCCTGATGGGGCAGGTGGCGATTCGTGTCCTCTATCCGATCGGCGTCGTCAACATCGCGTACGTGCCCAACATCGTCTCGGGTGTCGTCGGCTTCGACTTCGTGGCCGTGATGTATGCGGTCGCCCTCTTCCGCTTCCGCCTGTTCGACCTCGTGCCGGTGGCGCGCCAGACGATCCTGCAGCGGATGCCCGACGCCATGCTTGTGCTCGACGCCGGAGACCGGGTGGCCGACCTGAACGACTCCGCGACGCGTCTGCTCGGGCTCGAGCGGCGCGCCGCGCTCGGGCAGCCGGTGGCGACCGCCCTGGCCGCCATCCCGAATCTTGCCTCGGCCGTCGCCCGGCCCGAGCCGTCAGGGGAGGCCTCCTTCGACGCCGAGGGCGGGACCCATACCGCCCAGATCAGCAACACGCCCGTTGCCGATTGGCAGGGCCGCCCCATCGGGCGCCTGGTGCTGCTCCACGACATCAGCGCGCTCCGGCGGGTCGAAGCGCAGCTCGTCGATCACGAGCGGTCGCTTGCCGCCGCGAAGGAGCGCGAGCGGTTCGCCCGCGATCTCCACGATTCGCTGGGCCAGGTGCTCGGGTACCTCGGCCTGCAGGCCGCCACGATCCGCAAGCTCGCGGCGGATGGGAGAGCGGACGACATGGACGAGCGGCTCGGCCGGATGGC
>JANYAA010000058.1 GCA_025355255.1 Chloroflexota bacterium
CGAGGACCCGGCCCGCTGCTACGCGAACAATGTCGGCGGTTCCGTTCGGCTGCTGCGGGCGATGGTTGACTGTGGTGTCCGGCAGCTTGTCTTCTCGTCCACCTGCGCCGTATACGGGTCGCCCGACGTGCTGCCTGTGACCGAAGCCACGCCGCTCCAGCCGATGAGCCCGTATGCCCGGAGCAAGCGCATGGTGGAGGACGTGATTGCTGACCTCGCCTCGCGCGGACGGCTTCAGCCGGCCGTGCTGCGCTACTTCAACGCCGCGGGCGCCGTGCCGGAGGCCGGGTTGGGCGATGACGACGGCACAAGCCTCTTCTCCCGGGTGGTGGACGCCGCGCGGGACCAGCGGCCGCTGCAGGTGTTTGGGACCGACTACGCGACCCGCGACGGGACCTGCGTCCGCGACTTCGTCCACGTGGAGGATCTCGCGCGCGCCCACCTGCTCGCGCTCGATCACGTGGCGGCGGGCGGCGCGCTCACGGCGAACTTGGGCACGGGCACCGGGACCACCGTTTTAGACGTGATCAATGCGGTTGAGCGTGCATCCGGCCGCCTCGTCCCGTGGGAGCCCGCACCCCGACGCGACGGCGATCCGGTGGAGAGCTGGGCGGACATCGGCCACGCGACGAGGACGCTCGGCTGGACCCCTCGGCTGTCCGTCGATGATGTGGCGGCCTCGGCCTGGGCGTTCAGCGGAGTTCGCGGGTGATGCAGGTGCGCGATCGGCTGCAGCTTGGCGCAAGGCGCCAGCAGGTGGAGCTTGCAGGGGCCGCAGTCCTCGTCCTCCTCTACCTCGTGCTCCGCATGGCGGACGCCTCGCGCGGCTGGCTCGAGCTCTGGTACGTCGCCGCCTCGGTGTTCTCGGTGGCGTTCCCGGCGGGCGGGCTGCTGCTCGTCATCCCGGTCGGGATGTTCATCGGACCGTACCTGCTGCGGCCGGGGATGCCCGCGTGGACCGTGTGGATCATCGCGTGGGCGGTGGGGGTGTTCGCGCGTGTCGTCGCGGCGGCCGTTCGGGATCGGGCGCAGGTGGTCCGCGTGTACCGCAACCCGGCGTTGCTGGCCGCAGTGGCGTTCCTCGCCGCTTCGGCGCTCTCGGTCGTCACGACGTGGCGGCACTACGGCCGGGCCATCGGCATCGATGCCACCTACCGGTGGCTCTGGGGGCCGGGGACGGCGCTGCTGGTCCTGTTCGCGGCGGCATGGGTTGTCCGCGACGGGCGGCTGCGGCCGATGGTGCTGGCGATCGGAACCGGGGTCCTCGCGGCGCTCGTCAGCCTCGTCTCCTGGCTCGCCCCTGCAGCGATTCGTGGTTCGGCGCTCGACTGGACCCTCGGTCCGGCAGATGCGAGTCGCCTCCACGGCGTGACGTATCTCGCGACCGGCCTCGAGGCGCTCCTGATCGTGCCGGCGGCGGTGCTCGTGATGACGGTCCTCTACGGCAACAGGCGACGCACGCGGATTGCGGCTGCGGTTGGCCTGGTACCGGTGGTGCTCGCGGTCTGGTTCACCTACAACCGGGCCGGCCTCATGGGTGCGTACCTGATCGTCGTGGTCGCGGCGTGGCAGGCGCGGCCCCGGCTTGGCCAAATCGTCGGCGGGGTCGGACTCGTCGGCGGCCTCCTGCTGGTGCCGTGGTACCTCGCGTTCCGGGGATCCACCCTGGGGGCTGCCGCCACGGCTACCGCGGGCCATCTGCTGAGTCCTTCGGACCAGATCCGTATCGACGCCTGGGGAGCCGCGATCCGCATGTGGCAGGACGCGCCGCTGCTGGGCCACGGCTTCTGGAGCTTCTTCAGGCTGCACACCCAGTACGGCTCCGCCTATCTCGACGCCCCCCACAACGAGTGGCTCCGCCTGTTTGGCGAGGGCGGGATCGTGGCGGGCGTGGCGGGCCTCGTCTTCATCGGGGCTGTCGTCTGGCAGCTCTCGCGGGGCCGCGCCTGGCTGCCGCGCGCTGCGCTTGCGGCGTTTGCCTGCTGGGTGCTCGCACTCTGCTTCAACAACATCCTCAGCTACGACCAGGTCTCAATCCCACTCATGACGATCGTCGCCACTGGGCTCACGCTGGTGCACTTGGAGCGTGAGGCTGCCATTCGGCCCGAGCCCACACCGGAGCCGACACCGGCGGCATCAGGCTGAAGCCGGTACTCCTGGCAGGCCGCACAGGTACGACCGTCTGGCTACTCCGGGGG
>JANYAA010000062.1 GCA_025355255.1 Chloroflexota bacterium
CGGGGTTCCGGGACAGCCGCCCAAGGGCGCCGAGCGAGGCGAGGACGATGGCCAGGATGATCGAGCAGAACGCCACGAGGACGGTCATCCCCGCGCCGCCGACGATGAACGGGATGACGGAGGTCAGGAACTTCGCGTCGAGCTTGATCGTGAACAGCACGAAGGCGATGAGCCCGGCCAGGATGATCATCCAGACCAGGAAGAACTGCGTGCGCCAATACCGGCCTCGGCGGCGATCGCTCGCCGTGATCAGGACGCCCAGATCGGGCAACCCTTGGGCCGATGGGGCCGCGCCAGACCCGAAGGACATCCGTCTCTCCCTCGTGCAGGGTTGGAAGAAACGAGGCCCCGCCGCGTCGGGGCGACAGGGCCTCGAGCGATTCGAGGTTACGGCTTCAGGGTGACGTCCTTCTGCAGGTACTTCATCGAGATCGCGGTCAACGTGCCGTCCGCATGCATCTCGTCAACGATCTTGTTCAGCAGCGGGAGCAGGGAGCTGTCGTCAGGGCCGCTCCTGTCGATCGCGAACGCGACGGAGATCGTGAATGTCACGTCTGGAAGGACACGGATCTTGGCGCCCTTTGCAACCGCGTTGGTGAGGCTGTTCTCGTTGGCGGCCAGAGCGTCGAACTTGCGGCCGGCCATGATGGCCTGGACGCACAGGTTGTCTGTATCCAACGACGTGACATTCGAACCCGCGGGCACGGGCAGCATCTTGGGGTCGACGATCTCGAGCGTGCCCTTGAGCCACTGCTCGTAGGTGGTGGAGGCGCCGACGCACCACGTGGCGTTGACGAGGTCCGCGACCTTCTGCGCGGTCGAGGCGGTCGGGACCGCGACGGAGCCGAAATCGTAGTAGTACGGGTTGACGAAGTCCACGACCTTTGCGCGGGTCTTGGTGACGGACATCGAGCCGACCGAGATGTCCCAGCGGCCGGCCCACGAGCCCGCAGTGATCAGGTCCCAGTTGGGGGTCTGCCAGTCGATCGCGAGGTCCTTGCCGACGACCTTGGACAGCCGCTTCACAGCCTCGACGGCGGTGGCGTTGTCAAAGCCGTCGAAGGTGTTGGTGGCCGGATCAAGGAACGAGAACGGGGCGTAGTTGGGGTCGGTAGAGATGCGGACCTTGCCCGAGGCCAGGATCTTGCCCAGCAGCGAGTTGGGATCAACCGTGGGGGCAGGAGTTGGCGTGGCCGGGGCCGGGGTGGCCGTGGCAGCGGCCGACGGGACAGCCGTCGCCGTGCCGGTCGGGGCGGGGGTCGGGGTAGCGGCAGAGCCACAGGCCGCCACGAGGATTGCGGCCGCAGACAACAGCGCCGCGAACCGAACGCGATTCGTCACGAGTTTCTCCTCCTCCAGGTCACGATGACCGGCGGGTTGGGCGCGGGACGAGCGCTCGAGCCAGCCGCAGTTGCGCGGGCCATCCGGCCCATCCGAACGCGGGCACTATCGCATGTCCCGCAGGGCCGGACAATACAAACGCGCACGCCGCTCTGCTCTGGCCGTCGCGCGGTGCATGGCCACGCCCAGATCCCCCTACTCCGCGGAGCCGTGGCCCCCAGGGAACGCCGAGCCGATGCGGCCCGGCGCGTAGGGCACAAGCTCCGCCACCTCGCCGCCGGTCAGCTCCTCGGTGATCAGCAGCGCAAGCCGCGCCGCCAGCGTGATGCCGCTGTGGGTGACCACGTGGTAGAGGTTGCTCACCGCTGCGTCAAACCCCGCCAGCGGGTACCCGTCTCGCGGCATCGCCCGGACGCCTAGTCGCACGCTATCCACCGCCGCCCCGGCCAGGGCGGGGAGCACCGCCGCCGCGCGCTCCATCGCATCGCGCACGCTCGGGTCGTCTGGCGCCAGCGGCACACCCTCCACGGCGAGCGAGTCCAGGGGCTCCCACTGCACCATCACCCGACCGCCGCCATCGGGCCGCAGATGGATCCCGGGACCGTAGGCTACGCGCCGCAGCCGCGCCGGCACCGGCTCCGACACCAGCAGGATCCCCGGCGTCCGCTCCACCGGTAACGAGCTACCGGCCAGCGCGGCAACCCGGCCACCATCCGGGCCAGCGGCGTTAACCACGAGATCCGCCTCGATCACCTGGCCGTCGGCCAGCACTACGCGCTCCACCATGCCGCCGGCGACGGGCAGCGCGGCCACGTCGCCGCGCACGGTCGTTGCGCCGTACTGTTCCCGAGCGGCGCCAAGCACACCGGCCACCAGGCGCGACGGCTCCAGCCAGCCAGACCGCGGCACGAGGTACACGGCCGATACCTGGTCCTGCTCCAGCACGAGGTCCGGCTCCAGATCGCGCCGCACCTGCTCGGGGGTGGCGCGGTCCACGCGCATTCCCCAACCGCGCAGCTGGCGCACGGACTCCTCGAGCGCCGCAGCTCGCGCGGTGTCCCGCCGGTCCGTCCAGTGCAAAGAACCGGTGACGTGGACCCAGTCCCCGCCCAGCTCGTCCGCGAGGTCCTCATGGTCGCGGATGCCCATGACGGAGGTGCGGTGATACGGCCGCGGCCGCTTGTCCATGCCGTTGAGCCAGGCGAAGGTTCGGCCGGTGGTGCCGGAACCCGGCGTGGCTCTGTCGATGACGGTGACGGACGCCCCAGCCTGCGCAAGCCGATACGCCAGAACCGATCCCACCGCGCCGGCCCCGATCACGGCGACGCGCGCGTCGCGGATGTAGTCCGACGTCGTCACGCGGTCACCTCTCCGCTCTCGTCCGCCAGCAGGCGGCGGAAACCCGCTTCGTCGAGCACAGCCACGCCCAGCTCCGCAGCCTTCGCGAGCTTTGAGCCCGCGCCCGGGCCTGCGACCAGATAGTCCGTCTTCTTCGACACCGAGCCCGCGGGCTTCCCGCCGGCAGCCCGGACCGCGTCCTCCGCCGCCTCGCGGCTGAAACCCTCCAGCGACCCGCTCACCACAACCGTCTTCCCGGCAAGGGGCCCCGCGGCCACGGCCTCGCCAACCGGCGCCGGCACCGGGCGCTCAGGGACCACCCCGGCGGTGACCAGCTCCAGCAGGACGTCGGCGGTGGCTGGGTCCGCAAACCAGCCGGCGACAGCCGCCCCCACGGTTGGCCCAATGCCGCTGACCTCCTGGATCAGCACCGGCTCCTCGAGTGCCACACGGCGCAGCTCCGCCTCCGCCGCCGCAAACCACGGGTCTGGCACCGCCGCGCCGTCCGCCGGCGGGAAGGCGTCAGGACGCACGCGGCCAGCAAGCCAGCGCGCCAGATCCACCGCCGTGGACTCCCCCACCTGCGGCATGCCCAACGCATTGAGCACCTTGGCCATCGGCCGGCCCACGCGCGCCTTCTGGATGGCCGCCGCCAGGTTTTCGGCGCTCTTGGGCCCAAACCGCTCCAGCGTCGCAAGCGTGGCCGCGTCCAGCGCGAAGAAGTCCGCACGCCGGTGGATCAGCCCACGCTCCAGCAGCTGCGTCAGCACGGCCCACCCGGCGCCCTCGATATCCATGCCGCCTCGGCCCACGAAGTGGCCATAGGCCTGCGCCAGCCGCGCGGGGCACACGGGATTGGGGCAGTAGTGGCGGACCGCGCCCTCATCGCGCACCACGCCCGTCCCGCAGACCGGGCAAGCGTCGGGCATGACGAACTCGCGCGCGTCCGGCGGCCGCTTGGCCAGCACCGGGCGGACCACCTCCGGGATCACGTCGCCCGCCTTCTGCAGCACGATCGTGTCGCCGATGCGGATGTCCTTGCGCCGGACCTCGTCAAGGTTATGCAGCGTGGCACGCGCCACCGTGGAGCCCGCAACCTTGGCGGGCCGCAGGTGTGCCACCGGCGTGAGCGACCCCGTCCGCCCCACGTACGGGACGATGTCCTCCACCAGGGTCTCCACCTGCTCAGGCGGGAACTTGTAGGCGATGGCCCAGCGTGGTGCACGGCTGACCATGCCCAGGCGCTCCTGCTGGTCAAAGCGGTCAACCTTGACCACCACGCCGTCGGTCTCGTACGGCAGGGCATGGCGCGCCTCGCGCCACTTCTCGGTGAACGCGACGACGCCCTCGATGTCCAGACCCGCCTCGCGGTCTGGGTTGACCGGGAAGCCCAGTGTGTCCATCCGCGCAAGCGCCGCCGACTGGCTGGTGACACTGGCCGCGGGCGCATCAAACAGCCCGCCAGCGGGCGCGTCTTCGAGAAGCTGGTAGATCCACGTGGCCAGCTGGCGACCGGAGGTGACCGACGGGTCTTTCTGGCGCAGCGAGCCCGCCCCGCTGTTGCGCGGGTTGGCGTACAGGGCCAGCCCCGCCGCCTCGCGCTCCGCGTTGATGCGCGCAAACTCCGCCTTCGGCATGAAAACCTCGCCCCTCGCTTCCAGGGTGGCGGGCTCCGTCAACCGCTCCGGGATGGTGCGGATGGTCCGCAGGTTGGCCGTGACGTCCTCACCGGTGGTGCCGTCCCCACGGGTGGACCCCAGCACCAGCCGGCCCCTCTCGTAGCGGAGCGAGATGGCGAGCCCGTCAATCTTGAGCTCCGCCACATATGTCAGGCCCTCTGCGGGCTCCGGGGCCGCGGGCAGACCCAGTCCCTTGCGAACACGGGCGTCAAACGAGCGCAGATCGTCATGGCCAAAGGCATTGCCAAGCGACAGCATCGGCCGAAGGTGGCGCACCTCCGGGAACCGCCCGGCCGATGGCGCGCCGCCCACCCGCTGCGTGGGCGACTCAGGCGTCACCAGGGCTGGGAACGCTGTCTCCAGCACCACGAGCTCCCGGAACAGCGCGTCGTACTCGGGATCGGTCAGCTCCGGCGCGTCATCTTCGTAGTAGAGGCGGTTGGCGCGGCGGATCTGCTCAGCCAGCTCCCCGTGGCGCGCGGCGGCGACTTCCGGCGCAAGGGCCGCGGCCGCCTCCACCAGAGCGGGATCGACAGGAAGCTGCTCAGTCATCGGTATCCAGTCTAGGCGCCACCGTGCCACCTGTCCGTCACTGCTGCCCAGATGGCCCTAGGTTGGCGTGTCAGCGGTGCTTGAATGGCTGGGGACACGGAGCGAGGCCAGCGGAGGAGCAGGGCATGCAGGCAGCGGGCAAGGTCATCGTCGTCACCGGAGCAGGCTCCGGTATGGGCCGCGAGGTTGCCCTGGAGCTCATCCGGCGCGGCGCCAAGGTGGCCGCCGTGGACCTCAACGAGGCCACCCTGCGGGAGACCGCCGGGCTGGCTGCCAACGCGGACGCCATCTCCACCCACGTGCTCAACATCACGGACCGAGCTGGCGTCGAGGCGCTGCCGCAGTCCGTCATCGACCGGTTTGGCACTGTGGACGGCATCTTCAACTGTGCCGGCATCATCCAGCCGTTTGTAAAGCTGGCGGAGCTTGACTACGGCGCCATCGACCGCGTGATGGACGTCAACTTCCGCGGCACGCTGTACATGGTCAAGGCGCTCCTGCCGCACTTCCTCAAGCGCCCCGAGGCACACATCGTGAACATCTCCAGCATGGGCGGGTTCCTGCCGGTGCCCGGTCAGTCGATCTACGGCGCGTCAAAGGCGGCGGTCAAACTGATGACCGAGGGCCTCTGGGCAGAACTTGCGGACACCAACGTCCACGTGACGGTGATCTTCCCGGGCGCCGTGGCCACCAACATCACCACAAACTCCGGCGTCGCCATTCCGGCGATGGGCGGCGGGGGCAAGCAGCCCAAGACGCTCACCGCACAGGCGGCCGCCCTCGAGATCCTCAAGGCGTTTGAGTCGAACGCGTTCCGGGCGTGCGTCGGCGGTGACTCGCGGTTCATGGACCGTTTCTACCGGCTCAGCCCCAAGCGCGCGACAGGTCTCATCGCCAAGCAGATGAAGAGCCTGCTGGCGAAGTAGCGCAAACCCGACCATGCCGAGCCTTCGGGGCCTGATCGACACCATCTCGCTGTTCCTGCCAACGCCCGGCGAGCCGAAGACCGCTGCCACGGGGGCCACTGACGATGCCGCCTTCCGCGATCTGCCCGCGGCCGAGTGGCTCCCGCGCGCGGTGATCGTCATCGGGATGGTGCGCGGGAGTCCGGTGGCGGGTCAGAGCCTGACCGAAGGGCGGATCGCCGAGATCGCGGACCTGCCGCGCGACGAGCGTTCGGCCCGCCTCCAACTGCTCGTCGAAGAGCAGCGCAGCCTGCGCAGCCATCGCGGCTTGACGGGGTTTAGCCGGTAGGCTGCGCCGATGACGAAAGACGACCTGCTCGCCGAGATCCTGAACAGCCACGCGCCCATCGCCGCTGCGGGGCTGCTGCTGCCCGGTGCCGCGCTTGCCGAGCCGGTGCCCGGCGCCGACATGGACGGCTGGACGCGGAAGGACATCCTGGCGCACGTCGCTTGGTGGAACGAGCGCTCAACGCGGATGATCGCCGGGGTGCGCGCCGACGTTGACCCGTTTCCGCCGGCGGACGCCGAGTGGGACCTGGATACGCAGAACGCCGACACGCTCGCGGCGCACCGGGAGCGCCCCGCCACCGACGTGGTGGCCTGGGAAGCGGCATCGTTCCGCGCGCTGGTCGCCGCCGTTGCCGGCGCAACCCCGGCCGAGCTCTTCACGCCGGTCTACCGCCCCTGGCTGGTGGACGGCAGCCTAGCCGACGTAATTGCCGAGGACTCGTACCTCCACTACCCCGAGCACGTGCCGCACCTGGCTTGGACGGCGCCCGATGCCGACCTTCGCCTGCACGCCCCCGCGGAAGCCGGCAATGCCGATGCAGTGCGCTCGCTGCTTGCTGATGACGCCGGCCTAGGCGATAGGGATGCCGCCGGGCAGACGCCGCTGATGGCCGCGATCCGCGGCGGGCATGCGGCGGTTGCGCATCTGCTGCTGGACGCAGGCGCCGAGGTGGATGCGCGCGACCGGCGGCTGGACACGCCGTTCCTTGCGGCAGGCCGGGCCGGGAACGCGCCGCTGCTGGAGCTGCTCGCCGCGGCCGGCGCCGATCCCGCGCTCACCAACCGGTACGGCGGCACGGCGCTGATCCCCGCCTGCGAACGCGGGCACCTGGACGCGGTCCGTGTGCTGCTGACGCAGACGGATGTGGACGTGAACCACGTCAACCACCTCGGCTGGACCGGGCTGATGGAGGCGGTGGTCCTGGCCGATGGCGGGCCGGTCCAGCAGGAGATCGTCCGGCTGCTGCTTGCCCACGGGGCCGATGCCTCCAATCCGGACCTTGAGGGCGTCACGCCGCTCGAGCACGCACGCCGCCTGGGCTACACGGCGATCGCCGCGATGCTGGACGGGGGTTAGCCGACCAGCCAGGCGATCCGCCGCTCGCCGTCCCGCCCACCGCGCGTCCGTCCCGGAGCGACAAGGGTTCCGCGCCGGGACGCTTGTCCCGCCGGGAGCGACGCGTGTCCCGCGATGAGGCGCCCCCACGCAACAACCTGCGCCAAGGACGGGACTCGTTCCACGGCCGAACCGTTGTCGCTCCGGGAGGGATGCTGGAACGGCGCTAGCCGATCAGCTCCAGCCCCGCGAGGCTCGCCAGCAGCGTCTTGCGCCCGGCCATCGGGTCCTTGAAGCCCACCATGACCTCCTCGTCGTCGCGCGTGAGCTTGGACGAGATGACGATGCCGTCGCCCCAGCGCGGGTGGCGGACGCGGTCGCCGTCGCGGTAGCGGCGCTCGCCCGGCACAATCGGCCGCGACGGGATGACGCCGGCGCCCTGAGCGCCGCGGGGCTGCTGCCCCAGCGAGCCCGACGGTGCGCCCGCGGCAAACGCGTCGCGCTTGGCGCCCAAGTCACGCGACGGCCGGAACGGCTCCCCGGCGACCGGGGCGCCGGGCGTGCCGCTCCCCTGCCGCCACGCGCCGCCCGCGGGCCGCGCGCCGCCCATGAGGCGAGAGCCGCGCTCGCGGAAGACGAGGTCAGGGTCCAGCTCCGCGCCGAAGTCGGCCCCGCCGCGGTCCAGCCGCGGGCCGGTCATGAGCTCGGGCGGGATCTCCATGAGAAACCGCGACGGCACGCTGTTGCCCCCGCCGCCCCACGTCGCGCGGCGCCAGGCGTGCGAGAGGAACAGCCGCCGCTTCGCCCGCGTGATGCCCACGTATGCGAGCCGGCGCTCCTCCTCCAACTCTTTCTCGTCGTCGAGCGCGCGGTTGTGCGGGAACAGCCCCTCCTCCATCCCCGCGATAAACACCACGGGGAACTCCAGGCCCTTCGCCGCGTGGAGCGTGATCATCGTGACGGCGTCGGCCTCGCCCTCGTAGGAGTCCTGGTCCGCGACAAGCGCCGTGTCCTCCAGCAGCCGGTCCAGCGCGTCGAGGGGCGCCAGGTCCTCATACCGCGTGGAGACCGAGCGCAACTCCAGCAGGTTGGCCCAGCGGTCCTCGCCGTCCTCGCTGCCGTCGGCCAGCATTGCGCGGTACCCCGAGGCCTCGAGCACCTCGTCCAGCAGCTCCGGCAGCGGCAGCACGCCGAGGCGCTTGCGCAGCCGCTCCACGAGCGCGGTGAACCCGCCGACGGCCGTCCGGATCCGTGGCGCCAACCCCTCGACCTGCCCGTCCGCACCGGCCTGCAGCGCCGCCAGAACGTTCCCGTCGTGCGTGTCGGCCCAGCGGCGGATGGCCTCAAGGCTTCGATCGCCGATACCGCGCGCCGGCACGTTGAGGACGCGGTCGAAGGACACCGAGTCCGTATCCGAGCGCAGGATACGCAGATAGGCCAGCGACCTTGACCTCGCGCCGCTGGTAGAACCGCGTCCCGCCAACGAGC
>JANYAA010000071.1 GCA_025355255.1 Chloroflexota bacterium
GTGATGCCCCGCTTCTGGAGTTCAACAGCGATGTGGTCGTCAATCGACGTGTCCGTCACAAGCACGTCCACCTGGTCCAAACCGCCAGCCCGTGCGAACGACGTCGCGCCTAGCTTGCGGCTGTCTGCGAGCACGATCACCTCGGTGGCGCGCTCAAGCGCGAGGGCCTTTGTGAACGCCTCCGCTGCATCTGTGGTGGTCAGGCCGTGCTCAAGCGAGAGCGCATACGTGCCGATCAGGGCCTTGCTGACGTGGACGTTCTCCAGCAGGTGCCGGGACAGTGGCCCCACGAACGCCTGGCTGGTGGGCCGGAACTCGCCCCCGGTGAGGATGAGCCTGGGTCCATGCCCGCCAAGCTCGTTCGCGATGGGGAGGCTGTTGGTCAGGACCGTCAGGCGGTCCCAGCCGCGCAGGAGGCGCGCCACCGCAAGCGTGGTGCTGCCGCTGTCGAGGTAGATCGTCTCATCGGGGTCGAGGAGAGCCACCGCGCGGGCGGCGATCCGCTCCTTCTCGCCGGCGGCCTCAACGGCCTTGACCTCGAAGTGCGGCTCGAGCGTCCGGTCAATCGCGACGGCGCCGCCGTGGACCCGGTGCAGCAGCCCTTGCGCCTGGAGCTCGTCCAGATCGCGGCGGACCGTTGCCACGGACACACCGAGGGCGAGGGAGAGATCCTCGAGACGGGCGGCGCGCCGAGCGGACACCAGGTCGAGGATGCGCTGTCGCCGTTCTGGAGCGAGGTGCCGCACCCGTGCATCGTCCGCCCCGGGTGCTACTGCCATCGTCATGCCCATGATGATGACAAAGGTGAGCGCAATCCGTCAATACGGAGCAATATCTTGCAGGTGGACGCAACTCCACCCCACCCTCGTCAACCACGGGTCCTCCCGTCACTCCTGTCCACCCGCTGGCGATGCCCGTGGGTGTCGCGACATGGTCGCGGGCGCGTACCGTCGGCGGCGAAGATTGCGGTTTGGCGCCATGCTTTGGCGAGCCGGCGGCGCCCGCGCCAACAAAGCATCCCCGCGCGTCGCTCTCGCGTCCCGCCTGACCTCGCCCAAGGAGGGCACGACGTGACCCCTGCGATCACCGCCCGTGACTATCAGAACCTCATCAACGGTGCCTGGGTTGACGCAGCCGACGGGCAGACGTTCGAGCGCGTGAGCCCGGGCCACGACGTGGTGGTGGGCCGCTACCCCAGCGTCGGCGTCGAGGATCTCGAGCGTGCCGTAGCCGCCGCTCGCCGGGCGTTCGACGAGGGGCCGTGGCCGATGATGCCCGGCGTCGAGCGGGCTCGGATCCTGAACCGCGTGGCTGAGGCGATCCGCGCGAACGCAGATGACCTGGCCCTCGTTGAGGCCCTTGAGAGCGGCAAGCCCGTGACCCAGGCGCGCGACGAGATCGTGTCGTCGGCGGACCTATGGGAGTACGCCGCCACACTCTGCCGCCACACGTACGGCGACACGTACAACACGCTCGGCTCCTCGATGTTCGGCATGGTGCTGCGGGAGCCCGTTGGCGTTGTCGGGATGATCACGCCCTGGAACTTCCCGCTGCTGATCATCAGCCAGAAGCTGCCGTTCGCCCTCGCGGTTGGCTGCACGGCCGTTGTGAAGCCTGCGGAGATCACCTCCGGCACCACGCTGCGTCTCGCCCAGATGGCGATGGATGCCGGGCTGCCGGCGGGCGTGCTGAACGTAGTCACGGGCTCGGGGAGCGTGATCGGCACGCCGATGGCCGCGCATGCCGACATCGACATGATCAGCTTCACGGGCTCCACGGACGTGGGCCGGCGGGTGATCCAGGCATCCGCGGGCAATCTCAAGAAGGTGGAGCTGGAGCTCGGCGGCAAGAACCCGCAGCTCGTGTTCGCCGACGCGGACCTTGACGCGGCGCTGGACGCCGTGGTCTACGGCGTCTACTTCAACATGGGCGAGTGCTGCAACAGCGGCAGCCGGCTCCTCGTGCAGCGCTCCATCGCCGACGAGTTTGTCGCCCGGGTGGTAGAGCGCGCCAAGACCGTGCCTGTTGGCGACCCGCTCGACCCCGCAACCAAGGTTGGGGCGATCGCCACCGACGAGCAGCTCCGCAAGATCGTCGAGCTTGTTGACTCCGGCCGGGCCGAGGGCGCCAACCTGCTGCTGGGCGGCGGACGGCTCGCCACGGACCGCGGCCGGTTCATGGCGCCGACGGTCTTCGCCGGCGTTGAGCCCGCCATGAGGATCGCGCGCGAGGAGATCTTCGGCCCGGTGCTGTCGATCCTGACCTTTGACACAGCGCAAGAGGCTGCCCGCCTTGCCAACTCCACCCCGTACGGTCTCTCGGCCGGGGTCTGGACACGTGACCTGGACACCGCCATCGGGATGAGCCGGGCGATCCGGGCTGGGACGATCTGGGTCAACACCTTCCTTGACGGCTATCCGGAGCTGCCGTTCGGCGGCTACAAGGAGAGCGGCATCGGGCGCGAGTTCGGCCGGTT
>JANYAA010000373.1 GCA_025355255.1 Chloroflexota bacterium
ACGACCGGATAGCCCATGGCGTCGGCCGCCGCGACCGCATCGTCGGCCGTCCGGGCCTGCTCGGTGTCGGTGATCGGGATTCCGTACGCCGCGAGCACCTTCTTGCTCTCGTACTCGGTGAGCAGCGTGCGGCCCTCAGCCGAGACCTCGGCGATGATCCGGTCAACCTCTTCGCGGAACTCGCCGCGCTCAGGCGCAACCGGCAGCCGAGGCGTCTGGTAGAGCGAGCGCAAATTGTCGTCGTACTGCCAGAGGTGGTTGAACAGCACGCACGCCGTGTCCGGGTAGGCAAACGTGGGGATGCCCGCAGCGCGCAGGATCGCCGCGCCCTCGGCCACATCCTCGCCGCCCATCCAGGAGGCCAGCACGGGCTTGCCCTCGATGTGGGCGTGCTTGACGAGAGCGCGCGCCGTGGCCGTCGGGTCCGTCATCGCCTGTGGCGTGAGGATGACCAGCAGGCCGTCCGTCTCGGGATCGGCAGCAGCCACCTCAAGGGCCTGGGCGTACCGCTCGGGCGGAGCGTCGCCGATGATGTCGATGGGGTTGTTGTGGCTCCAGACCGGGGGCAGCACCTTGTTGAGGCGCTCCATGGTGGCGGCGCTGATCTCGCTCAGTTCGCCGCCGCCGCCAATCAGCGCGTCCGTGGCGATGACGCCCGGGCCGCCCGCGTTGGTCACGATGGACAGGCGCCGGCCCCGAGGCCTGGGCTGCTTCGCCAGGATTTCGCTGACTTCGAAGAGCTCGCTGATGGAGTTCACGCGCAGCACGCCCGCACGGCGGAAGGCGGCGTCAAGGACGTCGTCCGAACCCGTGAGGGAGCCCGTGTGGCTGGCCGCGGCCTTGGCGGCCTGCGCGGTCCGGCCGGGCTTGATCACGATGATGGGCTTATGGAGGGCCACCTCGCGCGCGGCGCTGAGGAACGCCCGCGCGTCGCCGATGGTCTCCATGTAGATGACGATGGAGTCCGTGTCCGGGTCGTCGCCAAGGTAGTCGATGACGTCGCCCCAGCCCACGTCCAGCATTGAGCCCAGCGACACGATGGAGCTGAAGCCCACATCCTCGTGCGCGGCCCAGTCAAGGATCGCCGTGAGGAGCGCGCCTGACTGGCTGACGAAGCCGACGCGCCCAGGCTTGGCGATGCCGGCCGCAAACGTTGCGTTGAACCTGCCGATGGGGTTCATGATGCCCAGGCAGTTGGGGCCGATGACGCGGATGCCGTACCGGCGGGCAGCGGCCAGGACCTGGCGCTCCAGCTCCACGCCCTCAGGGCCAACCTCCTTGAACCCCGCGCTGATGATGATGACGCCCTTGATGCCCGCCTTGCCGCACTCCTCCACGAGGCCCGGGACGGACGGCGGCGGCGTGACGATGACCGCAAGATCGACGTGCTCGCCGATGGCGCCGATGGAGGGGTACGCCTTGACGCCCAGAATGGCGGGGCGTGTGGGGTTCACCGGGTAGACCGTGCCACCAAACGGGGAGCTCAGCAGGTTCCACAGGATGGTCCGGCCGACGGAACCCTCCTTCTCGGTGGCACCAACCACCGCGACGGAGCGCGGGTGGAAGATCGCATCGAGCGGGTTGCGCTCGGGTGGGGCATCGGCGTGGTCGGCGTTCGCGCTAGCGCGCGTGTTCGTGGCGGTCATCGTTGCCTCGGGTGGGTTTCGGTGCAGGCGGGACGGCATGGCGGCTGACGGCGTGGTGTGCCGCATCTACAGGGTGCCCCCGATTGCCGCCTCGTGCGATGGGCCACACGGCGCGCGCTTCGGGCTTCGTGGACGATCCGCCGGGGACGCATGGCCCCCCGGCAGGGGCCCCCAGGCAGGGGCTGGTTGGGTCGGAGGCACCGCCGAGGCTCACGGCCTAAACTTGAGGCGACACGACTGAGCACAGCAGCAGGTACCCGATGTCCGCCCTCACCCAGCGCCTCCGGCGCACGCACCCCGGCGTCATTCTGGCGATCCTCGACGTCGTCGGCCTCGTGGTCGCGGGCTATCTCTCGTGGGTTGAGCTGGGTAACGGCATTCCGTCCTGCGGTCCGTTCCACGGCTGCGAGACGGTGGCGATGAGCTCCTACGCGCGGATCGGCGGGATCCCTGTGGCCGTGTTTGGCGTCATCCTGTCGGTCACGCTGCTGGCGCTGGCCATCGCCTGGGTGCGGTCAGACAAGCCCGGGCTGCTGGACCTGCACTACGGGCTGTCGCTCGTGGGCGTGATCTTCGAGATCTACTTCATCTCGGTCCAGGCGTTCATCCTGCACGCGGTCTGCATCTGGTGTGCCACGTATGGCGCGTCGCTGGTGGCGCGCTTTTTCGTCGCCCTCGCCATCTGGATCCGGCGCGGCCGACTGGATGTCCTGCTGGGGCGCGATCAGGGCTAGCGCTGGCCTCGCACACGGGCGCGCCGGCCGTTGGCGGCGCCGCATGTCGCCCGGCCGCCGCTGAGGTACCGTCACGGCGTCCCACTCAGGAGGCGCCCATGTCCGTGCGCCGCGCCGCAATCCTCATCGCTGCCCTCGTCGTTGCTGGCACCGCGCTGAGCGCATGCGGTTCGGCGGCGCCGTCGGGCAGCGGCATCAGCGTCACGGGCGCGTGGGTGCGGCCCGCACCGGCTGGTGGCGAGACGGCGGCGTACTTCACGGTGGGCAACCCCGGTAGCCGCGATGACGTGCTTCTCGGCGTCTCCACGCCTGACGCCCAGACAGCGGGCCTCCACAAGACCTCAACGGATGCCAACGGCATGACCGGCATGGCCCACACGGACTCGATCGCCATCCCGGCGGACGGCAGCGTTGAGCTCAAGGCGGGCGGCTACCACGTCATGCTCACCGGGCTTGCCAAGGAGCTGGTCATCGGCGGGTCTTTGGAGCTTGTGCTCACGTTTGAGCAGGCGGGCGTTGTCCGGGTCAAGGCGGAGGTCAAGGGTGGCTGAGCCCACGGACCGGGGCGCCGCCATGCTTGGCGGCGTCATGCTGGCGGGGCTCGGTGTCCTTGCGGTGTGGCTGCTGGCCGTCGTCTTCATGGCCCGTTCCGGCATGGCGGCAGCCAGCCCCACGCCCAACCCTTCCGATTTCACCTATGCCGATGTCAGGGCGGCGCCACTGCTCCAGCTGACAGACCAGGGCGGCAGCCCGTTTTCGCTGTCGAGCCTGCAAGGGCACCCGGTACTCGTGTTCTTCGGCTACACCCACTGCCCTGATGTTTGCCCGGCCACGGTGGGCATCGTCAACGAGTCCGTGGCCGCGGCCGGCGCCGGGCCGCGCGCGGTGTTTGTCTCCATCGACCCGGAGCGCGACAGCCTGGCGGCCATGAAGTCCTACCTCAAATACCTCCCCACCTTCTACACGGGGCTCTCCGGGACGCCGGACGAGATCCGCCAGAACGCGCAGCGTTGGGGCGTCAAGTACGCAAAGGTGGCGACGGGCTCCGCGGCCGGCTACGCCATGGCCCATACCGCGGACCTCTACCTGGTTGACGCTCAGGGCCGTCTCCGCGCCCACTTTCCGTTCGGCACGCAAGCCGGCCCCGTGACCGCCGCCCTCAAGATGCTGCTGGCCGAGACGCCGCCCAGTGATGCGCCCGCGACGGACGCGCCAACCGGCGGTCCCCCAACCGCGTCTGCGTTGCCTGCCGCGCCCACGCCGGTCCCGTCCGCGGTACCAGGCGCCCTCGCAGCCCGCGTCGTCTCGTCCGCCGTGTGGGCTGGCGGCCCCAGCCCCGTGATCCTGACCGTGGGCGATACCGCCGGCCAGCTGCTCGATGGCACGATGCCGGTGGATGTCACCGTGACCGGTGCTGCTGGCGCCTCGGCGGGGCCAGCCGTGCGGGCCGTGGCGGTGAAGCCTTGGGGCGAGCAGGTTGTCTACTACGTGGCCACGGTGAGCATTCCGTCGCCGGGCGAGTGGCTGCTGGTGCTGCAGAGCGGTGACGGCCGCACGGGGTCCGTCGCCGTTGACGCGCTTGACCAGGGATTGTCGGCGCCGCTGGGCATGCTGGCCCCCGACATCCACACGCCCACGCTGGCGGATGTCAACGGGGTGATTCGCGCCGTCACCACGCAGCCAAACCCGGACCTGCGCCTCTCCCAGACGTCCACGTCGGACGCGCGGGCGGCTGGCAAGCCGTATGTGATCGTCATCGATTCGGCCCGATTCAAGGTGTCGCCGCTCTGCGGGCGGGCGCTGGTGATGGTTCGGTACTTGTTGGATCGCTGGCCCGACGTTGCGTTCATCCACCTGGAGCCGTTTGAGTACCAGGTGATCACCGAGGAGCCCGTCCTCTCCGGGGACATCATGAGCCCGCCGCTCAACCAGTGGGCGCGCGCGTTTGGGCTCGGTGACGCGGTATGGCCCGCGGTGAAGATGCCGTGGGCGTTTGTCGTGGACGGCCAGGGGGTCGTGCGGGCAAAGTACGAGGGGATCATCGGCAGCACGGACGTGGATGTGATCGTCAGCCTGATCGCGGGCAACGGCGTGATCGGCGGCTGAGCCCGCGCGGCGCGCAGGAACTCGGCCTGCGCCACCTGCTGCCCGGGTGCAGCCCGGCCAATACCCGGGCATCTCCGCTGCGCATGCGGTAGCGTGGCGGCGTGATCCCCAGAGCATCTGGTCGACCCATCGGGGTCGGCATCCAGCTTCCGGAAGTTGAGCGCGAAGTCCGCTGGCCGGAGCTGCGCGCCATTGCGCATCTGGCCGAGGAGGTGGGGTTTGATTCCATCTGGCTTGGCGATCACCTGCTGTACCGGTTCGCCTCAGGCGAGACCCGCGGCCCGTGGGAGGCGTGGACGACGCTGGCGGGGCTGGCCGAGGCCACCACGCGGGTGGCGCTTGGACCGCTGGTCGCCGCAACCGCGTTCCACAGCCCGTTCATGCTCGCCAAGCAGGCGGCCGCCGTGGACGAGATCAGCGGCGGGCGCCTGGTGCTGGGCCTCGGCGCCGGCTGGAACCCCGCAGAGTTCGCCGCCCTTGGCCAGCCGTTCAACAAGCGCATCGCCCGCTTTGAAGAGGCCTTCACGATTGTCCGGACGCTGCTTGCGCACGGATCGATTGACTTCGCTGGCGAGTTCTACGAGGCGCGCAATGCGGAACTCCTGCCGCGGTCTGCGCGACCGGGCGGTCCACCCATCCTGATCGGCTCGTCAGGGGCGCGGATGCTCGCCGCGACGATCCCGCATGTGGACGCGTGGAACGCCTGGTATGCCGACACGGGGAACTCGCCCACTGGTGTGGCGCGGCTGCGGGAGATCGTGGATGCGGCGGCTCTCGATGCGGGCCGGGACCCCGCTGCAATCGAGCGGACTGTGGCCGTGCAGGTCAGGATGCCGGGCGGTCAGGGCCGCGTCATGGGCGACCAGAGCGATCGGATGGCCGTGCCGCCGCTGGCCGGCACGCCTGAGGTCATGGCCGCCGAACTGCTTGCTTACGCCGCGGCCGGCATCGGCCATGTGCAGCTGGTGGTTGACCCCATCACGGAGGCTTCGGTTGCCGCAATGGCGCCGGTTCTGGAGTTGCTGGACCATGCGGCGGGACGCTGAGGCATCTTCCGCCCAAGGTGCTAGCATCCGCGCCCGACGCTGCTTGTGGTGGCCACGCCCCGGCCGCCCTGGTCCCGGCAGCAGGCCAAACCGGGGGTTTGACAGATGACCATCGGCGAGGGTCGCACCCGCACCGGCAAAGGCTTCGAGGTCTCGGAGCTTGACAAGCGGATCATCGAGCAGCTGCAGGAAGATGGGCGCCGGCCCTTCACCCAGATTGCTGCGGATCTCGGCGTGTCTGAGGCGGCCGTTCGCGCCCGGACAAACCGCATGATCGACAAGGGGATCCTGCAGATCGTCGGCGTCACAGATCCGCTCAAGCTGGGCTTCCAGCAGTGGGCGATGATCGGCGTCAAGGTGGAGGCCGACCGGCTGCTTGAGGTGGCGGAGCAGATTGCCGCCTTCCCCGAGACGGACTACGTTGTGGTCACGGCTGGCACCTACGACATCCTCGTGGAGTGCGTCGCCGAGGACAACGAGGCGCTCCTGCAGTTCCTCTCCGGGCGCCTCCGGAAGATCCCGGGTGTTCGCGAGACCGAGACATTCGTGTACCTGCGGCTGATGAAGCAGTCCTACCAGTGGGGCACGCGCTAAGGGCCGCGCCGCCTAGCGTGTAACCCCCGAACCGTGCGCACGCGCAGCCTCCCTGTTCGGAGCCTGCCCACCAGGTTGGCCGATGCCGTCTGGGGCCTGCTCACCTCGGTTGACTTCGCCGTCCTCCAGATCATCGTCATCGTCCTGATGGCGATTGTGGGCATCGTCCTGCGCCAGTTGCCGGGGTTCGCCTTCCGCTCGCCCACGGACTATGCCAACGAGATGGACAAGCTTCACCAGATCTACGACCCCACGCTGGGTGTGGGCGTGGTTGACGCGCTGGATCGCGTGCAGCTGTTCCACGTGTTCAGCTCCGTCTGGTTCAGCGTGGCGCTGGTGGTGCTGATCCTCTCGATCACGGCTTGCACCATCGACCGACTGCCGCGGCTCTGGCGGGCCGGCGCCGACATCCGCGTGGCCCAGCCCGAGCAGTACTTCGACCCCCGTTTGCCGGATCGCGCGCTGCTTGCCGGGGCTGATGCCGCCACCGTGACGCGCACGCTGCGGCGCCACCGGTTCAGCGTCCGCCAAGAGGTGGTGGACGGCGTCGCCTTCATCTACGGCGACCGCAACCGCTGGACCAAGATGGCCACGCTGCTCACCCACATCGGCCTCGTGCTGTTCCTAGTGGCGGCTGCGGTGACGTCGCGTCTTGGCGACGAGCAGGGGCTGGTGGTGGCGGAGGGCGACTCGCTCACCGTCCAGCCCATCGGCACGCCCGGACTCCTGCTGGTGCGCAACCTTGCGTTTGAGGCACCGGGCTTTGAGACCGGGCACCCCACGGACTTCACCACGCATCTCGCCGTGTACCAGAACGGGCGCCAGATCGCGGACAAGGTGATCCGCGTCAACGATCCGCTCGAGGTGGCGGGCTACACGTTCCATCAGAACGGCTATGGGCCGGCGCCGGACCTCGCCATCCGGGACAGGGAGGGCAAGCCGCTCTGGCAGGGACCTGTCCCGATGACGGACCAGGCTGCCGGGTCGCCCTTTGCCCAGTTCAGCGTGCCGGGCCGGGACGTGGTGCTGCAGCTGCTCCTCCAGCGCGCGGCCGATGGCGCGGGTGTGGTGCTGGTGCTGCCGTTCCGGCAGGTGGGGAGCAACGCCGACGGGACACCAAACGTGGTTGCCCTGGGGCCGCTGGCGCTGGAGCGCGGCGAGGCGGGCGTGAGCGCGGGCACGGACTTCTCGGTGGAGCTCCGGGCGTTCTCGCAGTACTCGCTGCTGATCGCCAAGCGCGACCCGGGGCAGGGCGTGGCGTGGGGAGCATTCGGCTTCCTGATCACGGGGCTGCTCATCACGTTCTGGATGCCGCGGCGGCGCATCTGGGGACGGCTGGACACCGACGGGCGGCTGGCGCTCGTGGTCCGCGCGGACCGGTATGTCGATGTGACCGGCGAGTTCGGCCGGTTCTTGGACGACCTCGTTGCCGCGCGTGACACGGGAGCTCGCGACGCCGCTGCTCGTTCAGGTACGGTTTCGGGGTGACCCGACTCGCCGAGATCCTCGAGGCGCTCGGCCCCGCCGCCAGCTCCGTTGGCGCGCCGCTGCCCGCATCGGCTGACGCCCGCGACGTGGGCTGGGTCCGCGTCATGCGATCGCGGGTGCCGGCGCTGGACGTCCTGGAGCCCGGCGATCTTGTGGTTGTGCCGGCCGCGGCCGTCGCGGTGATGGCGCCCAGCGCCGCGGACGTGCGCGATCTGGTTGGCACGCTGGCCAGGAGCGGCGCGTCGGCCCTGCTGCTGGTGCCGTCGCCGGGAACAGCGGTCATGGACGAGCTTGTCGCGGGCGCGCAGGACGCCGGCATCCCGGCCATCACGGTGGAGGGGGTTGACCCGCCCACGCTGGAGCGCCGCCTCATCGGCCTGCTGGTGGACCGCCGGGGCGAACTCGAGCGCCAAGTTGCGGGTCTGGAGCGCGACCTCGCCAACCTTGCAGTGGCGGGACGCGGGCTGGACACGCTGGCGTCCGCCATCGGCGCGTTCCTGCGGCGGGCGGTGGCGCTGGAGGGACGGCGGGCTGATGCGCTTGCGGTGCACGCCCCGGCGGATGTGCCGGGCGCGGCCGCCGCCGTCACGGCCTACCTTGCGCGGCCAGGCTCCACGGGCCACCGCATCGCGCTGCCGGGGGCACCGGGCGAGAGCGGCCAATCGGGCTGGCTGGTGCTGCTGGGCGACCGTGCGCAGACCGAGCTTGACACCACCGCCGCTGAGCGCATCGCGCCGCTGCTGTCGCTGCAGCTGCGGCTGGAGGCCGAGGTTCGGCGCGCGCGTGACGAGGCGGGGCGCGGTGAACCGCTGCCGTCAGACGGGCCACCATGGGTGGTGCTGGTGGCGCGCCAGGCCGTCCCGGCCGAGGGGGCGCCCACGCGCGAGGAGCTTCGGGCGGAGCTGCGTTTCCGGTTCGCCGCCCGCCGCCTGTCATTGCGCGGCACGAGCGAAAGCCTGGAGCTTCGGGCGATCGCCGCGGTTGAGGCAGGCGACCGTGACGGCTCCCGCATTGCTGGCCGCGTGGCGGAGTACCTGGGCCGGACGGTTGCCATGTCCCGCCCGTTCCGCGACGCCAGCGAACGGCCTGCCCGCGAAGCCGCCGCGCGCGCAACCCTGGAGGCCGTTGAGCGGCTCGCCGCGCCTCCGGTGCTGGCACTCGAGGATCGGCTGCCAGCGTATCGGCTGCTCGGTTCGTTGGGCAACCTGCCCGACGACCGGATTCAGGCCATAGCGCTGCTCGATCCGCTGCTTTCCGGACGACCCGCGAGCGTGCGGGAGCGTCTGGCGACCCTGCGAGCGGTGCTGGACCACGGCGCGGCCGGTGAAGCCGCCACGAGGCTGGGCATCCACCGAAACACCCTCGCGTACCGTGTCCGCAACCTGGAAGGCCGCACGGGGTGGGATCTGACCGATCCGGACCTACGGTTGGCCCTGTCGGTGGCGGTCAGGATTGTGCAATCAGCACAAATCTCACATATCTGACGGCTGCAAGTTGTCGATTTCGAGTGGCTGATCGCGGCTAGACTTCCGGTCTTGAGGGCGCGATGATCGCGTCTTGGTGCCGATCGCACAAGAAAGAGCGGACGGCACGCCACCGGAGGCGCTGCAGCGTGACCGAACAGGCCGATCCTACCGACCAGGTTGAGGCGGCCGCCGCCCGCGGCATCCGCTTCGTCCAGCTCCAGTTCACCGACATCCTCGGGATCGTCAAGGCGGTGACCATCCCCATCCACCGGCTGGGCGATTCCGTGCGGCACGGGACATGGTTTGACGGCAGCTCCGTTGAGGGCTTCACGCGGATTGCCGAGTCTGACCAATACCTCGCGCCCGACATGTCCACCTTCCACGACATCCCGTGGCAGCCGGGCAGCGGACCGCGCGGCACGGCCCGCGTAATCTGCGACGTCTACACGCCGCGCGGCGAGCCGTTTGCGGGCGACCCCCGCTACGTGCTGCGGCGCCAGGTGGAGCGCGCCAAGCGCATGGGCTACATCGTCAACACAGGCCCGGAGCTCGAGTTCTTCCTGTTCCGACGCGGCGAGGACGGCGAGGTCAAGCCGCTGCCGCATGATCAGGCCGGCTACTTCGACTTCTCCACGGACCTTGCCCAAGAGGTCCGCCAGGACATGGTGGACACGCTGGAGGCGTTCGGGATCAGCGTGGAGGCCGCGCACCACGAGGTGGCGGCCGGTCAGCACGAGATTGACTTCGAGTACTCCGACGCGCTGCGCACCGCCGATAACGCGATCACCTTCAAGTTCGCGCTCAAGGCCATCGCCCAGCAGCACGGGCTGTATGCCACGTTTATGCCCAAGCCCATCCACGGCATCAACGGCTCCGGGATGCACGTCCACCAGAGCCTCTACTCCATTGCCGACAGCCGAACGCGTTCGCCGATCCCACTGCGCCGGACGGTCTGTCGGAGATTGCCAAGTCGTACATGGCCGGGATCCTCGCCCACGCCCGGGGCATGAGCGCGGTGTTGGCGCCGCTGGTCAACTCGTACAAGCGCCTCATCCCGGGCTTCGAAGCGCCCACGTACATCACCTGGGGACGCACCAACCGGTCAGCGCTGATCCGGGTCCCGATGGTTGCACCCGGCAAGTCCATCGAGGGCACCCGCGCCGAGGTTCGCTGCCCTGATCCCTCGTCCAACACGTACCTCGCCTTCGCCGCGATGATCGCCGCGGGGCTGGACGGCGTTGAGCGCGGGCTGACGCTGTCGGAGCCCGTTGAGGAATCGCTCTTCGAGATGGATGCCGCTCGGATTGCCGAGAAGGGCATCCGCGAGCTGCCGGGCACGCTGGGCGAGGCCATTGACGAGCTGGAGAAGGACGCCGTTGTGGGCGAGGCCCTCGGCGACCACGTCCTGTCGCACTACCTCGCCGCGAAGCGCGCCGAGTGGGACGAGTACCGCACCCAGGTCACCGGCTGGGAACTCAAGCGCTATCTCGAAGCCTTCTAGACCAACCCAACGCGCACAGGAGCACCGATGAGCACCCGCAAGACGGCAATACAGTCCATCGCATCGCACAAGGTTGCGCCCACGCAGGACTACCTCGCGCACGCCGGCGCCGACATCTACGGCCAGTACGTCTTCGGCGAGAGCGTGCAGCGCGAATACCTGCCCAAGCCCATCTTCAAGCGCCTGCGCCGCACCATCGACGGTCTTGAGCCGTTCGACACCGTCATTGCGGACGCCGTGGCCCATGGCGTAAAGGAGTGGGCGATGGCGCAGGGCGCCACCCACTACACGCACTGGTTCGTGCCGATGACCGGCTCCACGGCCGAAAAGCACGACTCGTTCCTCACGCCGGCGGGTGAAGGCGTGACGATCGCCGAGTTCTCCGGCAAGAACCTGATGCAGGGCGAGCCGGACGCGTCGTCCTTCCCATCGGGCGGCATCCGCGCCACCTTTGAGGCCCGCGGCTACACCGCGTGGGACGTCACCTCGCCGATCTTCCTCCAGGTTGAGCCCAACGGCGTCACGCTGACCATCCCCACGGCGTACGTCTCCTTCACAGGCGAGGCGCTGGACCACAAGATCCCGCTCCTGCGCTCGCAGGAGGCCCTCGGCAAGCAGGCGCTCCGCATCCTGCGCTGGTTTGGCAACACCACCTCGTCGCGCGTGTTCACCAACATCGGCCCCGAGCAGGAGTACTTCCTGGTTGACCGCCGGCTGGCCGAGCAGCGCCCCGACCTGCTCCTCACCGGCCGGACGCTCTTCGGCGCCCCGTCGCCCAAGGGCCAGGAGCTGGAGGACCAGTACTTCGGCCCCATCCGAGAGCGGATCCTCGCGTTCATGATGGATCTGGACCGCGAGCTGTGGCGCCTGGGCATCCCGTCCAAGACCCGCCACAATGAGGTAGCCCCGGGCCAGTTTGAGATGGCGCCGGTCTACGAGCCCACGTCGGTTGGCTCGGACCACAACATGGTGGTCATGTCCACCATGCGGCGGCTCGCCCCGCGGCACGGGCTGATGCTCCTGCTCCACGAGAAGCCGTTTGCGGGCATCAACGGGTCGGGCAAGCACAACAA
>JANYAA010000095.1 GCA_025355255.1 Chloroflexota bacterium
ACGCCCATACTGCGCGTGTTGACAGCACACCGCGGGCGAGCGGCGAGACCATACGATTGGAGCCACCATACGCGGCGGAGGATCGCCCCACCATGACCGAGGCAACGCGAATTCTCGTCATCGACGACGACCCCAAGATCCGGGCGGTCGTCCGACGGGGGCTGGCCTACGAGGGGTACCGCGTCGTGGAGGCCGCAAGCGGAGCGGAGGGCCTCGAGAAGGCCCGCGAGCACCTGCCCTCGCTCGTCATCCTCGATGTGATGATGCCCGGTATCGACGGTTTGGAGGTCACCCGCAGGCTGCGCGCCGCTGGCGACGAGGTCGCCATCCTGATGCTCACGGCCCGCGATGAGGTCAAGGATCGAGTCGAGGGTCTCGAGACGGGCGCCGACGACTATCTCGTCAAGCCATTCAGCTTCGAGGAGCTTCTGGCCAGGGTGCACGCGCTCCTGCGGCGGCGATCCACGCCGGGAGGCGAGGTGCTGCGGTTCGCCGACCTCGAGTTCGACGTCGATGTGCGAGAGGCTCGGCGGGGTGCCAGACGGATCGAGCTGACGACGACGGAGTACAACCTGCTCCTGCTGTTCATGCGCCACCCGCGCAAGGTCCTCACCCGCGACATCATCATGGAGCACGTATGGGCGTACGACTTTGATGGCGAGTCGAACGTCCTGGAGGTGTATGTGCGCTACCTGCGCGGAAAGCTCGAGGCTGACGGAGAGGCCCGCCTGCTCCACACGGTCCGTGGCGCCGGCTACGTCCTGAAGGAGGCGTGATCCCGCGGTTGCGACTCTCGATCCGGACGCGGCTCGCCTTCCTGTATACGGCGCTGCTTGCTGCGGCGCTCGTCACGTTTGGCTCGGGCATGCACCTTGTCCTCGGCGATGAGCTGCTTCGGTCATTTGACGCGTCGCTCGTCGCGAACGCCGAACATGCTGCGGGTGCCCTTGCGCAGGACGTCGACTCGTCAGGCATCGTGCAGCCGACTGGTCGCTTGATTGTGCAGTTCGCCGCAACCGGGGGCCGCGTGCTCGTGCTTGACCCGAACGGCCGCGTGCTCGTGGACTCGGCGAGCGGGGAGCACCCCCCGCTGTCGCTCGGCAAGGCCGACACCGAGGCCGCCGACCTGCACACCCACAGGGTGCGCGAGGTTGTCCTGGCCGACGACGTGCTTCGGATGACCGTTCAGGCGATCCTCGCCCCGGACGGGCGTCGCGCCGGCTACGTGGTCTGGGCGGCCAGCACCAGCCCCTTGCGGGCCTTGCTCGACACGGTGCGCTTCGCGTTGGTCCTGGGCGGGGCCAGCGTGACCGCGCTTGCCCTCCTCGGCGGCCTGTTTCTCGCCCGCAGGGCGCTGCAGCCGGTGGCCGACGTGACCGACGCCGCTCGGGCCATCGCGTTGTCGGGCGACTTCGGGGCCCGCGTCGAGGGCGCCAGCGCAGACGACGAGGTCGGAGAGCTCGTCAGCGCGTTCAACGAGATGCTCTCGGCGCTTGAGTCGAACCACATGGCGCTGCAGCACTTCCTCGGCGATGCCTCGCACGAGCTCCGGACCCCGCTGACCACCATCAGGGCCAACCTCGACCTCGCCCGCCGGCAGGACCTGCGCGCCGACGAGCGCGAGGCGATCCTCGCCGACGCCCGCGATGAGGCCGAGCGGATGGGCAGGCTGGTCGGCGACCTCCTGTCGCTCGCAAGAGCCGAGTCGGGGGCGCGGATCGAGTTCTCTGCCGTGGAGCTTGATGCCTTGCTTGTGGAGTCAATTCGCCAGCAGCGCCTGACGGCGCCGCGGGTCCGCATGACGGTCTCCGCGGTCGAGCCCGTCGTCGTGGACGGCGATCGGGACCGCCTGCGGGAGCTGCTCGGCATCCTCCTGGACAACGCCGCCCACTACACGCCAGCGGGGGGCACCGTCACGGCACGCCTCGATGTGCTCGACCTTCGCGCGATTGTCACGATCGAGGACACCGGCATCGGCTTTGACACCGGGGACGAGACGCGCCTGTTCGAGCGCCTGTACCGGGGCGAACGGGCGCGCGAGATGCGCCCGTCGGGGACGGGGCTCGGGCTTGCCATCGCGCGCTGGATCGTCGAGGCCCACGGCGGCACGATCCGGCTCGCCAACCGCGCCACTGGCGGGGCCGTTGCGGTGGTGTCCCTCCCGATCAGGGTGTCCTGACCGGGAGGGATGGGCTGGTGCATCCGGCCTATCGACGAAGTCTCAGGCTGTCCTCACCCGGCACTTATCCGGCTGGCCGATGGTTGGTTCACGACCCCATGTGATCGACCGGCGCGAGTGACCGCCCCTCCAGGTGGGAATTCGCGATCGACCCACCCGGGCCACGTCGTCGCCAACCGGTCGGACGCGGCCCCTACAACAGTCAATCGGAGGACGCCATGCACGAGCCAGAGACCGATCCCGTCTGCGGAATGACCATCGAGCGGGGGACAGCGGTCAGCGTGGAGTACCACGGTGTGGCCTACCGATTCTGCGACCCCGCCTGTGCCGAGACCTTCCGCCAGGACCCAGCACGGTGGGTGGGCGATGGCAGCGGTGCCGGGTTCGTCCACGACCACCACTGAGTCCAGCCGACCGGGCGGGCGCGAGGCAGGAGCAGCAGCGTGGGACGACGATCACGCGCCGACGGACACAGGCGCACCCCAAGCCGGCAGGTGCCAGACGCCCGATTTGCCGGCGGAGTCCTGACAGCCGTGGGGGTTGGTCCGCAGCCCGCGACGTCGCGGGCTGCGGAGTCGTTGGCCTCCGCACGAGCCACGGTGGCGCCAATCGCCGGTGCGACTGTCGCCGAGCCGGTGGCCCTCGTGGTCTCCCACCGATTCGACTCGGGAGTTCACGGCGGCGTCCCATACACGGCGACGGTTCGCGTCACCGGCCGGCGCCGGGCGGTGACCGGGAGGCCGTCGCAGGCTGACGCCTTCTCGCAGACCGAGCTGATCGCCGGCGTCGTGCCTGGGTCGGGTCCGGTGGCGCTGACATCCTGGGTGTACGGGATCGCCGCGGGCGAATGGGATATCACCGCGGAGATCGTGGGTCCTGAGTGGGCACGGGCCGCACGCCGCGGCGCCCTGCTCGAACGAGTCTCATGGTCGTGGCGGCGGTGGTCGATGGCAGAAGCTGCCCCGGGGCCGGTCCAAACACGCTGGGCGCCACTCGCGCCCCTCGCTGCCACCCCGGCGGTGTTGCCGGGCAGCTTCACGCTGCTCGCCGTCGCGGCGATCGTGGTCGCGCTCGCCAGCCAGCCGCCGATCCTCGCGCAATCGGGAATCGACGCGGGCCCGGCACTCGCCGCCTCCATATTGGGGCTGGCCGCAGGGATCGCCGGCGCCAAAGCCTGGTACATGGCGCTCAAGGGCGTATCGCTCGCGACGCTGAAGGAGGGCTGGTCCGTCGACGGGTTCCTCGTTGCAGCTCCCATCGTCGCGGTCTTGACCGCACTTGCGGTCGGAATGCCGCTGGGTCCCTACCTCGACGGGATCACGCCCGGCATCTTCATGGCGGTCGCCATCGGTCGGATCGGCTGCTTCCTGACCGGATGCTGCACGGGTCGCTGGACGGCCTCGGCGTGGGGCATGTGGTCGTCAGATCGGCGGGTGGGCGCCCGGCGCATCCCAACCCAGCTGATCGAGTCCGCGGCAGGCCTGGTCTTGGCGATCGCGTCAGGATCCGCGGTCATGGCGCAGGTCGGCGGCGGTCGCGGCCTGGTCTTCATTGGGGCAATGGCCCTCTATGCAACTGTCCGCCAACTGCTGCTCCGCCTGCGTGGAGAGGCACGCCGCTTCTCCTGGCAGCGGTCCCGGGTGGCTGGCTGACCCGTCACAGGTTCCGGGCCGCCTCCGCCGGCTGCGCATCAGGCGCCCTGGGCCGCGGCCGTAAGGAGCAGGACAATCGCGCCGAGGATTGCCATCACGATCGCGCCGCGGGCGACCCTCGTGATCGCGGGCTCGATGGTGTCCGCCCCACGGTCCAGCCGGACGATGAGCCCGTCCAAGTACGAGCCAAACCCGAGCATGACCACGATCAGCACGTGCTTCACCAGGAGCACTGACGCCCACGCACCGCCGATCTTGCCCGGCCCGCTGTACCGCGTGTCGATCCCCATCAGGTAGATGCCGGTCGCGCGGAAGACCGGTGCCGCGAGGAGTGACGCGCAACGAAGAACCTCGCTGGACGACGGTGGCGCGAGCTGACCCGGGCGACCGGGTGCCGCGCGGGGACGGGCCCAAGAATCTGGTCCAAACCCGAATCCACGCTGAACGTAGGCTGAGGAGCGGCTGGGATCACCACGGCTGATCGGCCTTCTCAGGTCGACGTCATCCGTGGCTCACCTCGCGCTCAGGTGGCGGCGGTGAACTACACCCATGCTGATCGTGACAACCCCGCGCCTAGCCGGTGAGAAGTGGCGGTGAGGAGCCGCGCTCGTCGCGAGCCCGGCGACGCCAGCTTGCGTGAGGTGGTCGAGGTCGTCGTGGCCGACGGCTACCGCCCGGACCACATTGAGGCCTCAGCGGGTGTGCCTCTCCGGATCATCTTTCGGCGCCTTGAAGATCACCCGTGCTCGGACCACGTCGTCTTCTCGTCGCCGAGGCTTGAGCGCCGACTCGCCCCGATGTCCACGACCATCGTCGACCTCCCGGCGCAACCCGGCCGCGAGATCCGCTTCACCTGCGGCATGGGCCGCTACCGCGGCCGGATCGACCTCATCACGCCCACGACGCCGGGGGGTGCCTCGCGCGCCGCGCCAGCGCTCGCGGGTTGGCCTGCGCTCGTCGCCTTCCTGGCCGCGGTCGCGTTCACGGCGAGCGGGGGCCTGACGGTCGAGCGCCTCGCGGTGGTGCTTGCTGCAGGTGTGGCCCCCGCTGTCGCGGTCTACGTCGGCCAACGCGCCCTCGCTCGAACCACTCGGTCCTAATGGGAGATCTGGTGCCCTTCGTTCTCGACATCAATCCGGTCGCCTTCAGCCTCGCCGGTATTCCGATCCGCTGGTACGGGCTGATCCTGGTCGTTGCCATCGCCGCTGCCTACGCCGTCGCGGACCGGGAGGCAGCTCGGATCAGGCTGTCCCGGGGCCTGGTCTCCGACGGTGTGCTGTGGGTTGGCATCGCGGCGCTGGTTGGGGGCCGGGCGCTGTACGTGATCCAGAACGGCGTGCCGGGTCTTGCCGAGCACCCGGCCCATGTGCTGATGATCTGGATGGGCGGCCTCTCGTTCTATGGCGGCCTGATCGGCGGCCTCGCCGCTCTCCTCGTCTTCGCGCAGCGCCGCCGGGTGCCGCTGCTCCACGTCCTTGACGTCGCGGCACCGGCGGCTGCCATCGGCCAGGCCATCGGCCACATTGGGTGTCTCATCGGCGGGGACTCGTACGGCATCCCGACCGACCTTCCATGGGCGGTCGTCTACCGCAACCCCGCCGCAATGGCGCCGCTCGGGGTGCCCCTCCACCCGACGCAGGCGTACGAAGCCATCGCCCTCGCGGCGCTGTTCGTCCTGCTGTGGGCGCTTCGTCGCCACCTCTCGAGCCTGCCCGGCGCGGTGGCCGCGATCTATCTCGCGGGCCTCGCGACGGCGCGGTTCGTCCTGTTCTTCCTGCGCGACGAGCCACCGGTCCTGCTTGGCCTCAAGACCGCCCAGTGGATAGGTCTGGGGATCTTTGCCGCAGCGGCCATCCTGCTCATCGTGACCTTGCGCGAGTCTCACCGCCTTGGCACGCACCCCAGCAAACTCGAGGTTGCTCGCTGATGACCACACCTGCCCGTCCCACGCCCGTAACCCGTGAATCGTCGCGGCCGCGGTGGCTCATGCCGGCGCTGATCGTCATCGGGATCGCGATCGCCCTCGTCATGGCAGGCGTCGTCTCAATCGCGACTGTGCTCTACGCGGGCATGTTTGGCGGAATGATGCTGATGCACGTCGGCGGACACGGCGGACACGGCGGGCACGGCGGTCACACCTCGGGAACTACGAGCCCGGGCAGCGAACCTACCGACGACGCGGAAAGCGCCGCCGTCGAATCGCCTGCCAGCGGCCAGGCGCCAACCAGTCGCGGCGGGTGTCACTAGCACTACTACCGGTGCATGTGTCGGTCAGGGTCGACTTGACTGACTCTTGAGCAAGGCTTGCCCCCACCTGCATTGGCAGCCGGGCTCCGATCCCGCACGCTGATGCCACCGCCCGAGACCGTCGGGCAATCCTTCTCAGGAGCCAGCGCCCCCGATGTCACGACGCAACCGAACGGGCCGAGCACGGCCCGCCAGAGCCGCCGCGAGCCCTTCCGGCTCGCCTGTCGGCAGCGCAGCCGGCGCCGATCTGCACGATGTCGCCCTCGCGCGGCGCCAGGCCCGAATGCAGGCGCGGCGGCCGGGCGACGAGGCGGCCGACGGCGACGCCTTCGCGACCGCCGAGCCCGTCGACCCGTCCGATCCCGCCGAGATCCACCGCCGCGCCGTGGAGCTGCGCGAGTACCGCATGGGTCGTGGCGCGAAGCCCGCCGGGTTTGACGCCCCGCGCACGACGGTCACTGCCGCGGGCGCCATCGCGGTGACCTTCCCGGTCATGGGGATGACGTGCCGGTCCTGCGAGGTGCGCATCACCAAGTTCGTCGGCCGGCTTCCAAACGTCGAGAAGGTCTCCGCGTCGGCCGTGCGCGGCCAGGTGACCGTCGAGAGCTCCGCACCCGTATCCGCGGTCGCCATCTCACGCGCGATTGCCAACGCCGGTTACGCGATTGGCCGCACGCCGTGGCTCGAGAGCGACCCGAAGATCTGGGCCACGGCCGGCATCGGCGTCCTCATCGTGGCGGCACTGGCGGTGCTGGTGTCCGCCACAGGGCTTGGTGACCTCGCGTCCGGGGCGGGGGACCTGTCCAAGGGCGGCCTCGTGGTGGCACTGCTGCTTGGCCTCGCGGCTGGCGTCTCCACGTGCATGGCGCTGGTGGGCGGCCTGGTCCTCGGGCTCTCGGCGGCCTTCACCGCGGGACGGACGGCCGCGGGCGGCGACGCAGGCGGAGCCATTGCGCAGATGCGCCCAGCCCTCGTGTTCGTGGGCGGGCGCATCGCCGGCTACGCGGCGCTGGGCGCAATCCTCGGCGCCGTCGGCGCCAGCATCACGATGCCGCCGCAGCTGACCGCCGCGCTGATGATCGCGGTCGCGCTGGTCATGACGCTGCTGGGCACCCGCCTCACGGGCCTCTCCCCGCGTCTTGCCGGCTGGTCGCCGACGCTCCCGATGGGTGTTGGGGCCAAGCTCGGCCTGGGCCAGAGCAACGTCAGCGCCTACACGGACAGGCGTGCCGCCGCGCTGGGGGCAGCCTCGTTCTTCCTCCCCTGCGGCTTCACGCAGGCGATCCAGATCTACGCGCTGTCCACGGGCAACCCGCTCTTCGCGGCGGCGCTCCTGGGCACGTTCGCCATCGGCACCGCCCCTGGCCTGCTGGCTCTGGCCGGGCTGCCCATCGTCGTCCCCAGCGGGGCGAAGCCGACGCTGCTGCGCCTGGTCGGCGTGGTCGTGCTGGGCTTCGCGTTCATGAACGGCAGCGCCGGCTTCCGGCTCGCGGGGATCACCCTGCCGTCGTTTGTCGGCGTCGCCAATGCCGCGCCGCTGGCGGGCACGCTCGGCGCCGACGGCGTGCAGCAGATCACCACGTACCAGAATGCGGGCGGCTACAGCCCGGGCAACATCGTCATCTACGCCGGGTACCCCACCCGCTGGACCATCAAGTCATCAAGCACCGCGACCTGCGCTGCGTCGCTGTTCGTGCCCGACGCCAACATCCGCGCGCGACTCCAAAAGGGAGACAACGTCATCGAGCTCCCCAAGCTGCGCGCGGGGACCCTCAACTACACCTGCGCCATGGGGATGTACAGCGCCAAGATCACCGTGGTCCCAGCACCCGCCGCCCCGGCCAGCCCAGGCTCGGTCGCGCCCAGTCCCACGGCAGTGGCCGCGGGCGGGACCCCGACGCCGACATCCAGCAGCACCACGGCCAACGCCGCCAACGCTGCCAAGCCGGCCGTGCAGCAGCTGCGGACCTATCAGGAGGCGGGCGGGTACGGGCCGTCCGATGCGCGGATCGCAGCCGGCATCCCCACGAGGTGGACGATCGACTCGCGCGCGTCTGGCACGTGCGCCACCTTCGTGGTCGTCCCGTCCCTCAACATGCAGTTCGAGCTGAAGCCCGGCGACAACGCCGTCGACCTGCCTGCGCTCAACGCGGGGACCCTCGAGTACACCTGCGGCATGGGGATGTATTGGGGGTCCATCACCATCGACAACGGGCCGGCCACATGACCATTCCTGCCCTCATTCAGCCCACCACCTCGCCAACCGGAGCCTCCCGATGACCGCCGCCGCACCCGTCGCACCTGCAGCCCCGCAACTCGAAATCGTCTCGTTCCCCGTGGAGGGGATGACCTGCGCGTCGTGCGTCAACAGGATCACCCGCTTCCTCAACAAGGTCGACGGGGTCGCTGAGGCGAACGTCAACCTGGCGTCCGAGTCCGCCACGGTCCGGTACGACGCCGGGCAGGTGTCCGTGGCGGACCTGGTCGCGGCGGTCGACGCCGCGGGCTACGTGGCGCGCGTGGAACAGGCCTCGTCCGCGGACCACGAGACGGACGTCGCCGAGGCCGCAGCCGCCAAGGCCGAGCGCGACGAGGCGGCCGCCAAGCACGCGGCCGACCTGCGCCGCCGGCTGACGGTGTCGGCCGCGCTCACCATTCCGCTGATCTTCGGGCTGGCGCGCATGACGATTGCGCCTTGGCTGCCGGCGTTCCTCGTCAACCCGTGGTTCCAGCTCACGCTCGCGACCCCCGTCCAGTTCTGGGCGGGCTCGCTCTTCTATGCCGGCGCCATCAAGGCGATCCGCCACAAGGCCACCGACATGAACACGCTGATCGCGGTGGGCACGTCGGCCGCGTACCTCTACAGCGTCGCGACGATCGCCGTGCCGGACTTCTTCCGCGCCGCAGGCCTGGGCATGGACGGCGGGGCACTGCCGATGTACTTCGACACGTCGGCGGCGATCATCAC
>JANYAA010000096.1 GCA_025355255.1 Chloroflexota bacterium
CCCCCGCGACGCACTCCGCAATGGCCCCCGCGATGGCCCCCAGCCCGTCCACAGCGTACCGAGACGCCCCGGAGACCCGCATCCGGCACTCCGGCGCCACTGCCCCGGCTCCGAGCCCGTCTGCGGCCGTCCTGCGCGGGACCGCGTCGTGGTACTGCCGCCCGGGCTGGTCGGCGTGCACCCGCGGCGTCCCGTCCGGCCGCATGGCGGCTGCCGCGTCCCGCGCCCTCCAGATGGCCATCGGCCCGGGCTGGCGCGGGAGCATGGTGCTCGCCACGGCGCCCGGCGGGGAGTCCGTGACGGTCACGCTGGTGGACACCTGCGGCTGTCCCGGCGGCCGGGTGATCGACCTGTACGCCGAGGCGTTCTCCCGCCTGGCCCCGCTGTCCCGCGGCATCGTGGCCGTCACAGTCGAGCGGCTGCCGTGACGCCGGTCCTCGGCTCGCTCACCTGCCGGGAGGAGGCCGTGCTGCTGCTGCTCGCCGAGGGCTTCGGCGAGCGCGAGATCGCCGCCCGGCTGGGCGTCACGGTGTGGACCGTCCGCGGCCACCGCGCCAGCGCCCGCCGCAAGCTCTGCGCCTGCACCACGGCGCAGGCCGTCGCCATCATCGTGGCGGCGAGGGCGCGGGGATGACGGTCGATCGCCTGGCGTACACCGTGTCGGAGGCGGCCGAGGCGCTCGGCGTCGGCCCCGAGACGGTGCGCCGCTGGGCCGTGGCCGGCGACATCCCGGCCGTCAAGCGGGGGAGCCTGTGGCTCATCCCGGCGCGGTCCCTCCGGCACTGGCTGGGGGAGGCCGATGAGGAGCACAATGCCGGACGTGTACGGCGACGGGAGCATCGTCCGGCGGACGGACGGCAGGCTGGAGATCCGGGTGAGGGTCGGGGGCCGGACCCTGTACGACCACATCCCGGCCCGCCTGGTGGCGCGCGACCCGAGGGAGGCGGCCAAGCTGGCGGAGCGCAGGCGCTCGGAGATGGCCGGGATGCGCGACGACGGGTCCAGCGGCGAGAGCCTGACGCTCGCGGACTGCCTCGCGTCGTGGACCGCTGACCTCGATCGCCGCAAGACGCGGCGGCTCGGCGTGCGCACGCTGGAGCACTACCGCCTGGCCGTGTCGCACGTGCCCGACTGGCTCGGGCGCAAGCGGCTCCGGCGCGTCACCGAGGGCGACGTGCAGCGGTGGCTCGACGGGCTGGAGGCCGCGCCGCGCAAGAAGGGCGGCGACCCCCGCCCCGCGTCGCCGCGCACCGTGGCCCACCACCGCGCCGTCCTCCGCAACGCGCTCAACGCCGCCGTGCAGCGCCGCCTCATCGCCCGCAACCCGGCGCTCGGCGTCCGCCTGCCGGAGCTCCCCGAGTCGCACGGCTCGCCCATGACCATCGCGGAGTGCCGCGCCCTGCTCGACACGTCCCGCGGATCCCGGTGGCACGCGCTCTGGGCGCTGGCGCTGGACACGGGGTGGCGCGAGTCGGAGCTGCTGGGACTCGCCCGCGACGACGTGGACTGCGACGCCCGCACCGCCACGCTGCGCCACCAGCTGCGCCGCGCTCGGGGCGCAGGCGTGGAGGGCAGGGGAGAGCACCGCGAGGCGCAGTGGGACCTCGTGCGGGTCAAGCGCCCGCGGCGGCTGGCCACCGTGAGCATCGGGAAGGCGACCGCCGAGGCCGTCCGCGCCCACAGGCTCATGCGCGGCTCGGAGCGGCACCCCGGCGACAAGTGGCACGGGCTGCTGTTCGCCAGCGCCACCCGGCTGCCGGTCGGCGGGGGCGAACTGCTGCGCGCGTGGCACGCCGCGCTCGACGCGGCCGGGGTGCCGCGCCGCAGGTTCCACGACGCGCGGGTCACGAGCGCCACCGTCATGCGCGAGCTCGGCGTGCCCGAGGACATCCGCATGCTGCGCCTGGGCCACAGCACCACGGCGATGGCGCGCCACTACAGCGTGCCCCGCGACGGGGTGGACCGGGCCGCCGCCGACGCCCTCGGGGCGGCGCTCGCGGAGGCGTCGGGGTAGTCTCTGGGGGGCCGGGCCGGACGCGACTGTGGGCAACAGTGTGGTCAGCCCGGAGCGCGTGGAGGCCCTTCGGGGCCGGTGTCACGCACAGCGGAGCGGTGGCCGAGTGGTTGATGGCAGCGGTCTTGAAAACCGCCGGACCCCCCCTCGCCGTGCGTGAGGAGTAGGCCGAAACCACCCTGAATCACCCCCAGAGTGTGGGCAACAGTGTGGGCGGACTTGTCAATCTGACCTAGTGCGGATGACGCGCGCCCGGCGCACCCTAGGGGCGTGACGAACGCGCTCGACTCCTCTGGCGCAGCCCGGGCCGATCCCCCCTCCGGCCCGGGCGCCGTCACCCGATG
>JANYAA010000100.1 GCA_025355255.1 Chloroflexota bacterium
CTCGCTTGCGGCCCATTTCGAGCACACGATCGCGGTCACCCCGACGGGGCCCGAGATCCTCACCACCGTCTGACGATGGCTATTGTCGGAACCAAGCATGTTTGATATCCTCACCGTTCGTGTGTCGGTCCGACCGGGCCGACACTCGTGCTGAGAAGGACCAGGGAGTAAGGTTGGCGAAGAAGGACGCGATCGAAGTCGAAGGGACCGTGATCGAGCCGCTGCCGAACACGATGTTCGCGGTGGAGCTCGAGAATGGCCACCGCGTCCTCGCGCACATCAGCGGCAAGCTTCGGATGAACTTCATCCGCATCCTGCCGGGAGACCGGGTCCGAGTTGAACTCTCTCCCTACGACCTCACTCGGGGTCGTATTACCTACCGCCTGAAGTAAATCGAGGAACCTGGTGAAGGTCAGAGCGTCCGTCAAGGCGCGTTGTGACAACTGCAAGATCATCCGGCGCCACGGCACCGTGATGGTTATTTGCGCCAATCCCAAGCACAAGCAGCGGCAGGGCTGACGCGATGGCACGAATTGCGGGCATCGACATTCCACGCGAGAAGCGCGTCGAGATCGCCCTTACCTACATCTACGGGGTCGGGCTGAGCTCCAGCCAGAAGATCCTCAAGCAGACCAGCATCAATCCGGACACGCGCGTCCGTGATCTCACCGAAGACCAGGTCAACCGGCTTCGCGAGGTCCTCGACCGCTCGTTCAAGGTGGAGGGAGACCTTCGCCGCGAGGTGGCGCTCAACATCAAGCGCCTGATCGAGATTGGCTCGTACCGTGGCATGCGGCATCGCCGCAACCTCCCGGTTCGCGGGCAGCGCACCAAGACCAACGCCCGCGCGCGTCGTGGACCGAAGAAGACGGTCGGCGCCCGGAAGAAGACGACGAAGTAAACGAGGAAGCGTAGGGCATGGCCGAACGCAAGCGCGCCGTCAAGCAGCGGCGCAAGGAGCGCAAGCACGTACCCGCTGGGCACGTGCACATCCTGGCGAGCTTCAACAACACGATCGTGACGATCACGGATCTCACCGGAGCCGTCATCTCGTGGGGTTCGGCAGGCATCGCCGGGTTCAAGGGCTCCCGGAAGAGCACGCCCTATGCCGCCGCGCTTGCCGCGGATGGCGCCGCCCGCCGTGCGATGGAGCACGGCATGCGCCAAGTCGAGGTCTACGTCAAGGGACCCGGCGCTGGTCGCGAGCAGGCGATCCGTTCCCTTCAGGCCGCAGGGCTTGAAGTGAGCGCCATCACAGATGTCACGCCCATTCCGCATAACGGATGCCGCCCGCCCAAGCGGCGTCGCGTCTGAGCCTAGGTAGGTCATGGCCCGCTACATCGACCCCGTCTGCCGGCTGTGCCGCCGCGAAGGGCTCAAGCTCTTCCTCAAGGGTGGCCGCTGCTACACCAAGAAGTGCTCTTTTGAGCGGCGTCCTACGCCGCCCGGCCAGCACGGCGTTCGCCGTCGCAAGGTGGGCGACTACGGGCTGCAGCTGCGCGAGAAGCAGAAGGTCCGCCGCGTCTACGGCGTCCTGGAGAAGCAGTTCCGCAACTACTTCATCGAGGCAACCCGCCAGTCCGGCGTGACCGGCGAGGCCCTGCTCCGCACGCTGGAGCTGCGTCTCGACAACATCGTCTTCCGGCTGGGCTTCGCGCCTTCGCGCGCTGCGGCCCGCCAGATCGTCGCCCACGGCCATTTCGCGGTCAACGGCGTCCCGAGCAACGTGCCGTCCTACCGCCTCAAGGTGGGGGACCGGCTCGAGGTTCGCGAGTCACATCGCGACCGCGAGCTGTTCAAGGTGGTCAAGGAAACGCTCCGAGCCCACCAGGCACCAGACTGGCTGAGCCTTGACGCGGCGAACTACGCCGGGTCCGTCCAAGCGCTGCCGCGCCGCGACCAGATGCCGCTCGACTTCAACGAGCAGCTCGTGGTCGAGTACTACTCGAGGTAGCCGCCCTCTATGCTTGAACTCGAGACTCCGCAGATCCAGCCGGTCACCGAGGCCGAGAACAACGGCACATACGAGGCCGGGCCGCTGACGGCCGGCTACGGCGTCACCCTTGGCAACGCCCTGCGTCGGGTGCTGCTGTCGTCCCTCGAGGGCGCTGCAGTCACCTCCATCCAGGTTCGTGACGTTTATCAGGAGTTCTCCACGATCCCCGGCGTCAAGGAAGACGTCACCCAGATCGTGCTGAACGTCAAGAAGCTCCGTCTCAAGAGCTTCGCCAATCACCCTGTCCAGCTCCGCCTCACCAAGCAGGGCGCAGGACCGGTTGTGGCCGGCGACATCACCGAGACGGCCGATGTGGAGATCGTCAACTCCGACCTGGTCCTGATGACCATCGACTCGGATGACACCCGCATCGAGATGGACCTCACCGTGGAGCGCGGCGTCGGCTATCTGGCCGCCGAGCGCACCGAGGCGCTGCCCATTGGCGTGATCGCGGTTGACGCGATCTTCACGCCGGTCCGCAAGGTCAACTACTGGGTGGAGAGCACCCGCGTTGGCCAGATGACCAACTACGACAAGCTCACCATCGAGATTGAGACAGACGGCACGATCACGCCGGAGGAGGCGCTTTCGCGCTCCGCCGACATCCTCGTCCGCCAGTTCCAGCCCTTTGTGACGGTGGGCGTCGAGCCCACGGCCCCCGCCCACACGGCGCCTGGCGCACCCCAGCTTCCCGCGAACATGCTTGACATGCCAATCGAGGAGCTGGACCTGCCGATGCGGGCATACAACTCGCTGAAGCGCAATAACATCGTGAAGGTCGGTCAGCTGCTCCAGCTCAAGGACGACGACCTGCTCCGGATGCGCAACTTCGGCAAGAAGTCGCTCGATGAGATGAAGGATCGTCTGCGCATGCGCGGGTTCATCGTCCCGGAGTCCGAGTCGGACGCCGAGTTCGGTGGCGAAGACGACGCTGAGGCGCCGTTTGACGGCGTCGAGGAGGCCTGAGCCGTGTCCTCTCACCGTATTGACGGGCGCAAGCTCTCGCGCCAGCGTGGCCCCCGCCTGGCCCTCTACAAGAACCTGATCGTCTCGGTCCTCCGCTACGAGCGGGTTCAGACCACCGAGGCGAAGGCCAAGGAGATCCGCAACCAGGTCGAGCAGATGATCACGCTCGCCAAGCGTGGTGATCTGGCCGCTCGACGGACGGTCGTGTCGGGTCTCCCGAATGAGCCGCTCGTCATCGCCAAGCTTTTTGACGTCATCGCTCCCAAGTACGCCGACCGCACCTCCGGGTATACCCGTCTGGTGCACATCGGCCAGCGCAAGGGCGATGCAGCCGAGATCGTCCAGATCGAACTGATCTGACGGGCTACTCGGGATGAGCGTCCGAGAGGACGCGCCGGTGCGCTACCGCGCCCGGTGTGAATACGACGGAACGAACTTCGCGGGGTTCCAGCTGCAACTGGGACACCGGACGGTTCAGGGAGAACTCGAGGCCTCGCTGGCCCGCCTCTCACGGGGCGAGCGAGTGGTGGTCGACGGGGCAGGACGCACGGACGCCGGCGTTCATGCACTCGGGCAGGTGATCGCATTCACCTACACGGGCGACATGTCGGCATACCGGCTCCAGCAGGCGGTCAACGCCCTGCTCCCGCCGGATGTCGCGATCCGCGGCCTGCGGCGGGCGCCTGACGGGTTCCACCCACGCTACGCGGCGCGGTATCGGGAGTACCGCTACACCGTCTGGAACGGGCCGCGAAGCCCGCTGCACGAGCGCACAGCGCTCTGGCTGCGGAGCCCCTTGGACATTGCCGCGATGTCGAGGGCTGCGACGGTCTTCATCGGCCGCCACAACTTCTCGGCCTTCGGCGGTGGGGACCGGTCCCCGGTCCGGACCGTGTATGCGGTCCGGGTCCGGAAGGAGGGGTGCCTGGTGACGATTGACGTCAGAGCCCAGTCCTTCCTGCGGGGGCAGGTGCGGCGAATGGTGGCCTGCCTCCTCGAGGTGGGCCTCGGCAAGACAGATGAAGCGGAGCTCGGGACGGCCCTCACCGGCCGAGAACCGGCCCTCAACGGCGCAGCCGCCCCGGCGAAGGGGCTCTGCCTCCGGTACGTGGCCCTGGGGCCCCGGCCGGCGGACGACAAGGAAGACGAGGAATGAGCGCGAACGCGAAGACCTATACGCCTCGAGAGAGCGAGATCGAGCGACGCTGGTACGTCGTCGACGCGACGGACGAGACGCTCGGCCGCCTCGCGACGCGGATCGCGCGGACGCTCGAGGGCAAGAACAAGCCCACCTACGCAGCCCACATGGACACGGGCGACCACGTGATCGTCCTCAATGCCGGGCGCATCACCGTGACCAGCGACAAGCTGACCACGAAGATCTACGCGCGCCACAGCGGCTACCCGGGCGGGTTCAAGGAGGAGACCCTCGGTCACCTTCTGGCTCGCCGGCCGGAGGAGGTCATCCGCCGGGCCGTCAAGGGCATGCTGCCGCACACCACACTTGGCACCCAGATGCTTCGGAAGCTGAAGGTCTATGCGGGCGCAGAGCACCCGCATCAGGCGCAGCAGCCCGAGCCGCTCGCCTGATCGAGGAGCCCAGATGACGACGCCCGCGTTCTACTGGGGCACTGGCCGCCGGAAGACGGCCGTGGCCCGCGTTCGCCTCGTGCCCGGTGAAGGCCTGATGGTCATCAACGGCCGCACCCCCGAAGAGCACTTCGGCGGCGTGCTTGGCGAATCCCAGCTATGGCTGCCGTTCCGGGTGACCGGGACCGAAGGCCGCTACAACGTGACGATCAAGGTCGAGGGCGGTGGGGTCACCGGCCAGGCCGGAGCGATCCGCCACGGGGTGGCCCGGGCCCTGCTGCAGGTGGATGCCGAAGGCAACCGTCTGCCGCTGCGCCAGGCCGGCCTCCTCACCCGCGACCCGCGGATGAAGGAACGCAAGAAGTACGGCCTCAAGCGCGCCCGCAAGGCTCCGCAGTACACCAAGCGCTAGTCGTACGTGGGGTGGGCCACCGCCCCGCCGCCGCAGCATCGTGCGCCCGCGCAACGGTCCCCATGGCCGCCCACGCGGGCGCTCGGATTCAACCAGCCTCGCATCCGCTACCGTGACGGCATGAGCACATCACCCCTGCGCGGGCGAGACCTCGTGTCCGCCGCCGATCTCTCAGCCGCCGAGATTGGCCTGCTGTTCAGCCGCGCCGCGGTCCTGAAGGCCGAGTACCGCGCAGAGCGTCGCCACGCCAACCCGCCCCTTGAGCGCCTGACGCTCGCAATGCTGTTCCAGAAGCCCAGCCTGCGCACCCGTGTCACGTTTGAAGCCGGGATGACCCAGCTTGGCGGACACGCGATCTACCTTACCGAGGGGACGGTTCTGGGCGGCCGCGAGACGGTGGGGGACGTGGCGCGGAACCTCGAGAGCTTCGTGGACGCCATCATGGCCCGCACGGGGCCCCATGAGGTGGTGGTGGAGCTGGCCGCCCGGGCGTCCATCCCGGTCATCAACGGGCTGACCATCCGCGAGCACCCTTGTCAGGCGTTGGCCGACCTGTTCACGCTGCACGAGCGCTTTGGCGACTTGCGGGGGCTCACCCTTGCGTTTGTGGGTGACGGCAACAACGTGTACCACTCGCTGGCCCTTATGGGCGCAACCCTCGGGATGCACGTCAGGCTTGCGCACCCGGCGGGGTACGGCCCATCCGAGCGGATTGTGGAGCGTGCCCGCTCGCTGGCCGCCGCGGCTGGCGGCAGCCTATCCTTCACGCAGGAGCCCCGGGAGGCGGTGGAGCGCGCCCAGGCCGTCTACACGGACGCTTGGACGTCCATGGGCCAGGAGGCGGAGGCTGAGGAGCGGCGCGACGCGTTCGCGCGCTTCCAGGTGAACGCATCCCTTATGGCTGCGGCGCCAGACGCGGTGGTCATGCACTGCTTGCCGGCACACCGCGAGGAGGAGATCACCTCCGACATGATGGATGGCCCGCAGAGCGTCATCTTCGACCAGTCAGAGAACCGGCTCCACGCGCAGAAGGCGCTCCTCGTAGAACTGCTGGCCGGGTGAGACGATGACGGCGGGCACGCAGTACAAGCGGTACAAGTCCGCGCTTGAGCGCGGGCATGTCGCTGCGCTCCGTGGCACGCTCGATGACGCCTTGGCCGCGTACACCGAGGCCGCGTCCATCGTGCCTGGCCGGGCCGCACCGCTGACGGGCGCAGGCAATGCGCTGCTGCGCCGCAAGCGGCCGGCGGATGCTCTGCAGTACTTTGTGTCGGCGCTTGACGTGGCGCCCCGTGACGAGGCCGCCAACGCAGGGAGGGCGCAATGCCTGATTGCGCTTGACCGGCGGACCGAGGCCGCACATGTGTTTGACCTGCTGGCCGATGTCCGGGTAGCCGGCGGCAAACTGCCCGAGGCCGTGAACGCCGCGTGCCGGGCTCTGGACTTGGCTGAGGGCCGGGATCGGCGACGGATGCTGCGTTTGCTGGCGGACCAGCTTCGATCATCCGAACTGGACGAGGCCGGGTGGGCTGCCTTGGACCGGGCGATTGCCTTGCTCGAGCCCAAGCCGGCTCCGGCACAGGAACCGGTGGAGCCGGAGCCCGAGCGCCCAGCTATCCCGAAGAGCCCGCTGGATCGCGCGCTGGTGCCCGGCTGGAACCTCGAAGCCTTTGAGGACGCCGTGCAGACATCGCTCCAGCAGGGGCTGCCCGCTGTGGCGCTGGAGCGCCTGCTGGACCTCGCCGCCGCGTGTCGTCGCGACGGGCGCCTCGATGCGGCGCTCGACGCCTGCTACCGGGCCGTGGCGCTTGACCCGGACCACGTGGACCTGCACCTCGGAATGGCCGAGCTCTATGCCCTGCGGGGGTGGAGCGCGCTCGCGACCGAGAAGCTCGACCTCGTCGGCAAGCTCGCGGAGATCGACGGCGACGAGGATGCCCTCGGCCGCGTTGCCGCATCGCGCGAGGCCCGCACCTGACACCGCCTCCACGCCGGTCCCCGGGACCAGTGCGGGAACCCGGTGTTACACTCCGCCGAGGATGCTCCCGTTCGTCGAGTCGCTCCTCCGGCAGGTCACGCCCACGATCGTGCTGGATATCGCGATCACGGCGCTGTTCATCTATTCCATCTTCAGCCTCATCCGGGGCACGCGCGCCGTCACGCTCATCGCCGGCGTGTCGGTGCTGCTCGGCATCTACGCCGCTGCTCAATTGCTTGGGCTGCGGCTGTTCACCCAGATCCTCCAGGCTGGCGCCTTCGTCGGCGTCTTTGCGCTTGTTGTCGTATTCCAGCCGGAGCTGCGCCGTGCGCTCGAGCGCCTTGGCCGGGTGGGCACGCTCGGATGGCTGCTCGGGCCGCATGAGGAGGGGACCGGCGCCCACGTTGCTGCCGAGGTGGCCAAGGCGGCCGCCGCAATGTCAAGGGAGGGCCACGGCGCCCTCATCGTCTTGGAGCGGGGCACTGGTCTTGAAGAGATCGCCGAGACCGGTGTGATGATCCGCGCGGATGTGACGGCAGAAATCCTGCGCACGATCTTCACACCGCGCACGCCGTTGCACGACGGGGCGGTGATCATCCGACGGGGCTCCGTGCTTGCTGCCGGCGCCCTGCT
>JANYAA010000122.1 GCA_025355255.1 Chloroflexota bacterium
CGCCTTCAAGGCGGAGCCACCGGATGCGTTCTCCAACAAGCCCGGCCTCGGGATCTTCACGGGTCAGGCCGTCACGTCTGACCCGGCGGAGCAGATGCGGATGGACCGCGCCCGGCGCCGCCCGATGGACCCGGCCACCACCTACCTGCTCTCGGTGATGACCTCGGCCGCCGGATCCACGTCGTACCTGCCGGCCGACAAGCTCACCAAGATCGGCACGCATGTGCCCTCGTTCAACAAGAAGCTTGAGACGTACCTCGTGGATCAGGGCTGGTACCGCTCGCGCCCATCGGACGTGGTGGGCAAGTGGGCCGGATACGGCGTGCTGCTCATCGTGGCCGGCATCGTGGCCGGCATCCTGGGCGTCAACCTGCCAGCGAGCGGCGTGCTGCTTGACGGAATCGCGCTTGGGGTCGCCGGCGTCGCGGTCATGGCCATCGGCGCGGCGATGCCCGCCCGCACCCAGGACGGCGCCGTGATCCGCGCGATGCTGGAGGCCTACCGGCGCACGCTCGAGAAGACGATGGCGCAGGCGCGCTCGATGGGCGATGTTGCCACGCAGGCGGCCATCCCGCTGATCGAGTCGCCCGATGACGCGGTCGCCTGGGGTGTGGCCCTCGGCCTCCAGGACGAGGTGCAGGGCGTGTTTGACCGCGCAACGCAAGACGTCACGCCCGACAGCGTCACGCGGCCCTACATGCCCATCTGGTATCTGGCGTCCCCGTCGGTCGGCTTCGGAGGCGGCGGCCAGCACGGGCTTGCGCCCGGGTTGATGAGCTCCTCCCCCATCCCGGACTTTGGCGGGATGATGTCGGCGCTGGGCACCATCGGCACGCCGCCGGCCTCGTCCGGCTCGGGTGCCGGCGGGGGCGGCGGGGGCGGCGGGTTTGGCGGCGGCGGCTCCGGTGGTGGCGGCGGCGGCGCCGGAGGCGGGTTCTAGCAGCCAGCCTGGCGTCCCGCAGGCCGCTGCGGCTCCCTCGGGTAGACTTGCCATATGGGAGCCACCGACACCATGGAGATCTTCTTCGAGCACCTCAACTCGGGCGACGTCGCGAGCGCGGTTGCGCTGATGGATGACCGGTGCGAGATGCGGATCCACGTTGGCGAGAACTCGCGAACGCTGCGCGGCATCGAGCAGGTTGGCGGCTGGTTCCTGCGCGCCGACAAGGGCCTCAAGATGGTCCCAGGCGGCATCCGAGACTTGGGCAACACCTGGCAGGCGGACCTCGTCGTGGTGCGACCCGGCGCACCCAGCCAGTTCCTCGACGCCCAGTTCCGCGTCGAGACCGGCAAGATCACCTCGATCAACCTCGCCCCGCGCTAACGGCGCGCTGCGCTAGGCCGCGTCCGGAACCCTGTCAGGGCGAGGACGACGCGCCCCCGACGCCGGACACCTCGGTTGCCACCGGGGCCGGGATGACCAGCTGGTCCCCGATGGCGAGCCTGTTCGGGTTCTTGAGCTGCGGGTTCGCGGCGATCAGCTGGTCCACCGTGATCCCAAACTTCGCGGCAATGCGCGTGGCCGTGTCGCCCTTCACCACCGTGTAGACGGTGGGTGTGGGCCCAGGCGTTGCGGTGGGCAGCGGTGTGGGCGTGGCGGCCACCGTGGCGTTCGGCGTGGGCGATGCGGAGCTGGCGTTCTTGCCGCCGATCCCCAGGAGCATGGGGCCGACAAAGAACAGCACGAGGGCCGCGGCAACAAGGGCGACGGCGCCGATGGCAACGGGCGGCACCGCAGCAAACGACGGCAGGCCCACGCGCGTGCGCAGCGTGGGATACGCCTCAAACTTTCGCGATTGCTCCCAGGCCGGTCCGAAGAGCTCCGCGGCCGAGCGCGCCTCGTGGGCATCGCGCGATTCCACGGGCTCGCGGGCCGGCGCGTCGGCGCGCCTTGGCGCGGCAGGGTCGATGGGCTGGCGAACCGGCGGCTCGCGGCGGGGCAGCGAGCCGCCCGGAGCACTCGCATCGGGCAGATAGGCGCCGGCGGGGCGCGCAGGAGGCCCGGCGGGATCCGGCCCGACAAGGCGCTCAAGGTCACTCCCGGCGAGACCGCGCGAGCGGTCTGCGCAGACGTCCCGACCCTCGCCGGTAGGCGGTCGCCCGGCCTCGCCCTCCGGCCCGTGCGTCCAGCCCGGCACGGCGCTCGACGACGGGGCCGCAGCGGCAGGCGCCGCCGCATCATCCTCGTCAGCCCACGGCGGCGGAGCCGCCCAGTCGCGCGGCACGGCGCGACGCTCAGACACATCCGGCGTCACCGGCGAGGGTCTGCGGCTTCCCGCGGCCCCGCTGCGATCGCCGGGGCGACCCGTCCAGGCCGTCATGCCCGGACCGTCAACAATCGGCGCGCCCGCGGCCTCGTCCGCGTTCGCAGGCGTGGGAGTTGGCGGGGGCGGGGGCGGGGG
>JANYAA010000170.1 GCA_025355255.1 Chloroflexota bacterium
CACCGCCGTGGTACGTCATGTTGGCCGAACGTGCCCGCGATGTGGAGCGAGCCTGCCCGCGAATGGGCATCAGGTCGCGGTCGGCTGATGCGATCAGGGACGGTCTGGCGGCAAGGGCAGGCACTGCAGCCGCGCCGAGCAGAGCGCCGACAACCCCAAGGGTTGCGAGGACGGCACCTAGACGTACGGCACGGGACGGGGTCTTCATGATTCCTCTTTCGGCCACAGGACGCCGGCAGCCCGCCGGCGCCGCGGGGGGAAGTCCCGCGTGCTGGCGCCATTGTGACGGGCCAATTGGCCCGTGCCTAGTAGGCTCCTTGGCCTACGGTACTCAGCGCCCGACACGTCGGCGAGATGGTGGGCTTGCCCGACATCGAACGCCTATGCCAAGTGATCGGCCAGCGGGTGTTCAACAGGTGACCTTGCCGGCTCGGGCACGCCCCACGCGAGTTGACGCATGGCCCAGCCTCCGATACCGTCGACTGGCGATGCAGCACGTCATCTACCGCTTTACCTGCCCGGCATGACCGTCCCCGGAGCGTAGACCCGGGCCGTGGGTCCTGCCGGGTGGCAGCAGAGGTCGAGGACCTCTGCTTTTTTCTTTCCCGGGCCCTGCGGAGCCCATCGAGAACCTCACCGACAACCAGCGAACTGAAGCGACACCGACAAGGACCGAGACGACATGTTCGTGGTGATGCGGACCGGGGCCGGCGAGGCCGAGGTCAACGGCGTGAAGGGGCTCATCCTGGCGGAGGGCCTCACGCCGTTTGAGAACGCCGGCGCGGACCGGACGGTGATCGCCGTTGTGGGCGAGATCGGCAAGCGGCGGGAGCAGCTGCGCGCACGCTTGGAGGCCACGCCGGGAGTCGCCACCGTCACCGCAATCTCCAAGCCGTACAAGCTCGTGTCGCGCGAGTTCCACCCCGAGAACACCGTCATCCGCGTGCTAGACACGGCTATAGGCGACGGCGGCCTCACGGTGATGGCCGGACCGTGCTCCGTGGAAAGCCGAGAGCAGCTGTTCGAGACGGTGGACCACGTGGCTACGCATGGCGCCACGATCATCCGCGGCGGCGCGTTCAAGCCGCGCACCAGCCCCTACTCGTTCCAAGGGCTCGGCGTTGAGGGTCTGCGGTACCTCGCCGAAGCGCGCCAGCGGACCGGCTTGCCGGTGATCACCGAGGTGATGGACACCAACCAGGTGGACATCGTGGCCGAGTATGCGGACATCCTGCAGATCGGCACCCGCAACATGCAGAACTTCTCGCTGCTACTCGCGTGCGGGCGCGCTGGGCGTCCCGTGATGCTCAAGCGCGGCTTTGGGGCCACCATCGAGGAGTGGCTGATGGCGGCGGAGTACATCGCCTCGGCCGGCAACTCGCAGATCATCATGTGCGAGCGCGGTATCCGGACCTTTGAGACGACCACGCGCAACACGATGGACCTGACTGCCGTGCCGCTGCTCCACCACCTCACGCACCTGCCGGTCGTGGTGGACCCGTCGCATGCCACCGGGAAGCGGTGGCTGGTGAAACCGCTCGCGATCGGCGGCGTGGCGGTGGGTGCCGACGGCGTCATGGTGGAGGTGCACCCCCGCCCCGAGGAGGCGCTCTCGGACGGCGAGCAATCCCTGACCTTTGCGCTGTTCGACCAGATGATGGCCGCGATCGTGGGCGTCCACGAGCATGTCCGCGACCTCCACGGCGACCTGCTCCCCGCGGCCACCGACCCGGCGAAAGCCGCCGGCTGATATGGCGGACGACGCCCTCGTCGTCCGGCCCGCCGCGAAGCTCCGCGGCAGTCCGGCGCTGCCCGGCGACAAGTCGATCTCCCATCGCGCGCTGCTGCTGGCGCTGCTCGCACAGGGCGAGAGCCTGATCACTGCGGCCGGCGACGGCGGCGACGTGCGCTCAACGGCCGGTGTGGTGGCCGCGCTGGGCGCCACGGTGGAGCGGCTGGACGAGCGCGACGGGCGCGTGGACTACCGCGTGGTCTCCCCGGGCGGCACCGCGCTGCTCGAGCCCGAAGGCCCCCTCGACTGCGGCAACTCCGGCACCACCACGCGTCTGATCGCCGGCCTGCTGGCAGGGCAGCCGCTGTTTGCGGTCCTTGACGGGGACGCCTCCCTGCGCCGACGGCCGATGGGCCGCGTGGTGGAGCCGCTGCGAGCGATGGGCGCGGTCTTCGCCGGCCGGCGCGGCGCCACGCTGCTGCCGCTCGCCATCACCGGGCAGGAGCGCCTTGCCCCACTTCACTACGCGACCCCCGTTCCCAGCGCCCAGGTGAAGTCCGCAATCCTGCTCGCAGGTCTTGCGGCGGACGGGGAGACCCGGGTCACCGAGGCGGTGGCAACTCGGGACCACACCGAGCGGATGCTCCGGGCCCGCGGCATCGCCGTGGCAGAGACCACCGCGGCGGACGGTCGCCACACCGTCGCCCTGCGCGGGCCCGCCCGGCCGGCGGCCATCGACGAGACGGTTCCGTCGGACCCGTCTGGTGCCGCGTTCTGGCTGGTGGCCGCGTCCATCCACCCCGACGCCGAGCTTCGGCTCGCGGGGGTCAGCACCAACCCCACCCGTCGTGCCATCATCGACATCCTCAGGCGCATGGGCGCCGATATCGAGGAGCACGCCCGGCCGGCTGCCGGCGGCGCCGACGGGGAGCCCCTTGCGGACCTCGTCGTTCGATCGGCAGCCCTCCACGGCATCGATTTCTCGCCCGCCGAGACCGCCTCGGCGATTGACGAGATCCCGATCCTGGCCCTGGCCGCTGCGGCTGCGTCGGGAATGACGCGCATCCGTGGGGCGGGCGAGCTTCGGCACAAGGAATCGGACCGGATCGCGGGCATCGCGGACGGGCTCACAGCACTCGGCGCGCTGGTGCGGGTCGAGGGGGACGACATCGAGATCGAGGGTGGCCGCCGTCTTCGCGGCGCCGTCACTGAGACAATGGACGATCACCGGCTGGCGATGACCTTCGCCGTTGCCGGACTCATCGCCGAGGGCGAGACCATCGTGCGCCAGCCTGGGTCGGCCGCGATCTCGTACCCCGGCTTCTATCACCAGCTTGAAGGAGTGCGAGCATGACGAAGCGAGTCGTCCTCATCGGCCACCCGGTGGCCCACTCCTTGTCGGGGGCAATGCAGCAGGCGGCGTTTGACAAGCTGGGCATCGACGCCCGCTACGAGCTCTGGGACCGTGCGCCGGGTAGCCTCGCCGAGGCCATAACCGCGGTGCGAGCCGAGGGGTTCCTCGGCGCCAACATCACGATCCCCCACAAGGAGCGCGTGGTGCCGCTGGTGGATCGCCAGACGGATGAGGCCCATTTCACGGGCGCCATCAACACGCTCACCAAGGAGGGGCGCAAGCTCGTCGGCCACAACACGGACGTCGCGGGCTTCAAGGTGGCGCTGGACAAGGCGGTTGGCAAGCAGAAGATGCCCAGGACCGCGGTGGTCCTTGGCGCTGGCGGCGGGGCGCGCGCCATCGTCTACGGCCTGATCCGAGAGCAGTTCCAGCGCGTCATCGTCTTCAACCGGCACCTCCACCGCGCTGAGGCAATGGTCAAGCACTTCAGCAAGAGCGCCGCGCACATGGAGCTGCGCGCGATGCCCTGGCATGAGTCGATCATCGAGGCAGAGTTGGCCAAGGCCAAGGTGCTGATCAACGCCACCTCAATTGGCCTCACCGACGACGAGTCGCCCATCCCGGCGGAGATCCTGCGACCCGACCTGCTGGTCATGGACCTCATCTACGCGAAGACCCGGCTCCTGCGCGATGCGGCGTCCGCCGGGTGCGTCACAGCCGATGGCGAACTGATGCTCCTGCACCAGGGCGCTGCGGCGTTCACGCTCTGGACCGGCCAGCCCGCGCCCATTGACGTGATGCACGAGGCGCTGGCCGCCGCGCGCGAGCACGGCTTGCGATCTGCCGAGGGTGAGCCCGCAGGTGTTGACGTTGACGGTGCGCAGGCTGCCGACGCCGGCGTCGTCGACGCGGACGCTGCAGACGCCATGGCCGCTGGCGTCTGAGCCCGTCGAGCAGGCGAGCGAGCGCTGACGATGGAGCGATTCCGGTTCATCACGGCCGGCGAGAGCCACGGGCCGATGCTGGGCGCCGTCATTGAGGGCGTGCCCGCGGGGCTTGCGCTCACCGAGGACGACCTGGCGGTTGACCTTGCCCGACGCCAGCGCGGCTATGGCCGCGGCGCCCGCCAGGCGATCGAGCAGGATCGGGCACGCATCCTCTCCGGCGTCCGCCACGGGCGCACCCTTGGATCCCCCATCCTGCTTGAGGTTGCCAACCGCGACTGGGCGAACTGGACCCGCGTGATGCAGGTGGGCCCGCTTGCCGAGGGCGAGGCCGATGAACTGGAGGCCGCCGCGGCGGACGGCAACAAGCGCGCGACGCCCGTTACGGCCGTCCGCCCGGGACATGCGGACCTGGCGGGCGCCCTCAAGTACGGCTTCAACGACGTCCGCAACGTCCTTGAGCGCTCGTCCGCGCGTGAGACCGCGGCCCGCGTGGCGGCCGGCGGCGTGGCCCGGATGTTTCTGCGCGCGCTGGGGATCGAGGTCTGGTCCTTCACGGCGGAGGTTGGCGGCGTGGCCGTGGATCCCGCCCGGACCACCCGATCGCGCGACGAGGCCGACGCCTCACCCCTGCGCTGCCCGGACCCTGACGCCGAGACGGCGATGATCGCCCGCATCGACGAGGCTCGCAGCGCCGGCGACACCGTCGGCGGCGTCTTCGAGGTCGTGGTCCACGGCGCACCCATCGGACTGGGCAGCTACGTCCACTGGGACCGGCGCCTCGACGCTGCGCTCGCCGCGGCGGTGATGGGCATCCACATCGTCAAGGGTGTGGAGATTGGCATGGGCTTTGCGCAGACCCGCCAGTTTGGCTCGCAGGTGCACGACGTCATCGAGGGCCGCCGCGGGGACGGCTCCTGGATCCACCGCTCCAACAACGCGGGCGGCCTCACGGGCGGGGTGACCAACGGGGAGCCCATCGTCATCCGGGGCGCGGTCAAGCCCATTTCCACTCTCCCCCGCCCTCTCCGCTCCGCGGACCTGGTCACGGGTCGGCCGGTGGAGAAGGGTCACTACGAGCGCAGTGACAT
>JANYAA010000183.1 GCA_025355255.1 Chloroflexota bacterium
CGTCGCGACGACCGGTGTGGCGATGAAATGCCCGACCGTAGCGGCGCCGGCCGAAAGGGCGCGGGCCGCGGAACCGGGGGACTCGACGGTGAAGTGGCCGGGGCCGCTGTTGCCGGCCGCGACCGCGCTGATCATCCCCGCCTGGTCGAGGTTGTCCACCGCGACCGTGAGGAGGTCCTGGACGCCGTGCGAACCGCCGCCGAGGCTCATGTTGTCGATGTCCATGCCGTCCGCATAGGCGGCCTCGAGCGCGTTGAGGATGTCCTCGCTGCGGGCGTTGGCGACGTTGCCGGGGAAGATGTTGTAGTTGCCGAGCAGCGCGCGGGGCGCCACGCCGGAGATCCCGTGCGGGATGGCGACGCCATCCACGGATGCGGGCGTGTTGTAGTTGCAGGCGACGGTGCCGGCGACGTGGGTGCCGTGCTCCTGGATCGCCTCGGCCGTGAAGCCGTTCTGCGGCAGCTTGTTGTTGAAGACCTTGGCAACGATCACCTTGTTGTTGGTGAACGAGTGGTCGCCCAACTGGGCCTGGGTCGGATAACCGGCGCCGCTGAAGCACGGATGCTTGACGTCGATCCCGGTGTCGATGATCGCAACCTTGACGCCCGTACCGGCGTCCGCCGAACTGCCCTTCTGGTTCCAGGCGTCGATCGCGGAGATGACCGCGAGGTCCGGATCAATGGGGTCGGCCGTCGGGTAGTACAGGCCCTCGTACTCCGCGCGGGTGACCAGGGTGGAGGTCCGGATCGTGGCGAGCGAGGTGCCATTGAGCTTGACCGCGACCGCGTTGAGCGAAAGGTCGTAGCCCCTGACGACCTGGGCCTTGGGGGCGGTCCTCTGGAGCCAGGCCTTGAAATCGTTGCGCAGGGCAGCCAGATTGGCTTTGTACGACTTCACGGTGGCGCTATTGAAGTCGATCTTCTTGCCCGGGGCGGGCTTGGTCTTGACGTATGTCGAGAGCGGCGCGCCCGCCAGCTGGACGAGGGCGTAGGCGCTGTCCACGGTGGCGCCCGTTGTGGGGCCGTCCGTCGCGACACCCCCGGTCGCCGCGGGTCCGGTGCCTACCGCCCCGATCGGCGCGGCGGCGATGACGGCGGCCGCCATGGCGACCGCAAGGCTGAGCTTGATTCGTCGCACGATCCAAGTACCTCCGCTGCGAATACCCGATTGCTCCGGGGCGCGCAAGGCCCGCGGGCGCCCTCCCCCCCCGGGCGGGCGATGGAGGGAGACTACCCCTAACGGGCTATGGACAACAAGACCGAATGGCTACGGCGGTGCATCGAGGAACCATGCCGGCCACCCCCCCCTGCGGTTACTCCGGCAGGGCCTTCACCAGCTCCGCAACCGCGGCTGCAGACTTGTTGAACGCGACCTGCTCGTCGGGGGTGAGCGTGATCTCGAAGACGCGCTCCATGCCGTTGCGGCCCAGGACCACCGGCACGCCGACGAAGAGGTCGTGCACGCCAAACTCGCCCTGCAGGAGCGTGGCGCAGGGAAGAACGCGCTTGCGGTCGCGCAGGATGGCGTCAACCATCTCAAAGGTGGACGCGGCCGGGGCGTAGAACGCGGAGCCGGTCTTGAGCAGCGCCACGATCTCGGCGCCGCCGTTGGCCGTGCGCTGCTCGAGGGCCGTTACGCGGTCCGCCGGCAGCAGCTCGGTGATCGGCACGCCGGCCACGGTGGAGTACCGGGAGAGCGGGACCATCGTGTCGCCGTGGCCTCCCAAGACAAACGCGTGGACGTCCGCCACGGACACGCCAAGCTCCATGGCGATGAACGTCCGGAAGCGGGCGGAGTCAAGGACGCCGGCCATGCCGAGCACGCGCTCGCGCGGGAAGCCCGAGGCCTTGTACGCCACGTGGCACATCACGTCGAGCGGGTTGGTCACGACGATGAGGATTGCGTTGGGCGACTGCTCAGCCGCGGCCTTCACCACGCCGCCCACGATGCCGGCGTTGATGCTGATGAGGTCGTCGCGGCTCATGCCGGGCTTGCGGGCGATGCCCGACGTCACCACGATGATGTCGGAGCCTGCGGTCGCCGCGTAGTCGTTGGTGCCGATGACCGATGCGTCGTGGCGGACCACCGGCGCGGCCTCGGCCAGGTCCAGACCCTTGCCCTGCGGCAGGCCCTCGACGATGTCCACCAGGACCACGTCGGCGAGGCCCGCTTCAGCGATGCGCTGCGCGGTGGTGGCGCCGACGTTCCCGGCGCCGATGACGGTGACCTTGTTGCGGGCCATACCTGCGTGCTCCTCGCGTGCCAATAGCG
>JANYAA010000229.1 GCA_025355255.1 Chloroflexota bacterium
ACAACGCCATCCAGCCCGGCCCGAAAGACTTTGACGTCTACTTCCAGGAGGTCTCATATACGGCGGAGCGCGCCGCGGCCGTTGACCTGACCGATGGCTACTACGACGTCAACCAGGCGGTCGTGGCGTTCAAGGCCAACAAGATCAGCAGCGTGACCAGCATCGCGGCCCTCAAGGCGTTCAAGTTTGGCGCCCAGTCATCAACGACCAGCTTTGACACCATCAAGAACACCATCGCGCCGACAGCGGAGGCCCTCGGCTTCAAGGACAACGACAAGGCCATCGCCGGCCTCAACGCCCTCCAGTACGACGGTCTCGTCACCGATCTGCCCACCGCGTTCTACCTGACCACCGGCGGCCAGCTGAAGGACGCCGTGATCGTCGGCCAGTTCCCGGCCCAGCCCGGCGGCGAGCACTTCAGCGCGGTCCTGGACAAAGGCGGCCCGCTGACCGCATGCGTCAACGCGGCGCTTGGACGGGTCAATGCCTCTACTAAGCTCGCGGCGATCACCAAGGAGTGGCTGGCCGACAAGGCGAACGCCCCAGTCTTTCAGCCCTAGTCCATGAACCCGGACGGGGCCTCCCCGGCGACGCGCGTGTCGGAGCGGCCGATGCGCGCCACCCGCGGGCCCCGCTTCGGGCTCGGCGCTGAGGGCGGGCGCGCCCTCCTGATCGCCGCCGTGTCAACGGTCGTGGTGTTTGGCGTGCTCGCCTTCGTGGCGGTCAACTCCACGGGCTGGCCGCTGTTCCAGGAGAAGTTCCTCAACGGGCCTGTCTTCTGGGAGGCGCTGCCGAAGGTCCTCGGCAAGTTCTGGATCAATGTCCAGCTCTTCCTGATCGCCGAGGTCCTGATCCTCGTGGTGGGGCTGCTGCTGGCCGTGTTGCGCAGCCTGCCGGGTCCGGTGTTCTTCCCGGTCCGGCTGTTGGCAACGCTCTACGTGGACCTGTTTCGGGCGGTTCCGGGGATCCTGGTGATCTTCATGCTGGGGTTTGGCATCCCCGCGCTGCGCATTCCCGGCGTGCCCAAGGACCAGTTCTTCTGGGCCGTTGTCTCCCTCACGCTGCTGTACTCGGCCTACGTGTCCGAGGTCTACCGCGCGGGGATTGAGTCGATCCACCCCAGCCAGACCGCCGCAGCCAGGTCGCTGGGTCTTTCGCACGCCCAGACCCTGCGCTATGTCGTTGTGCCACAGGCGGTGCGCCGCGTCATCCCGCCGCTGCTCAACGACTTCATCGGCCTCCAGAAGGACACCGTCCTGGTCTCGTTCTTGGGCGTGGTGGAGATCTTCAACGAGGCCGGCATTCTCGAGTCGGCCCGCTTCAACTTCACCCCCTACCTCGCCACTGCCCTGGTGTTTGTGGTCGTGACGCTCCCGCTGGCGCGCCTCACGGACGTGCTGCTCCAGCGCGAGAAGGACGGCCGCGCCGCGTCTGGCGGGTCCCGCACCGCCGCAGCAATGCGCCGCGTCAGCCAGCCCCTGCCATGACGGGCACCGGGGCTGCGCTGGCCGTCGATGACATCTGGAAGTCCTTCGGACACCTTGACGTCCTGCAGGGGATCAACCTCGAGGTCGCTGAGCACGAGGTCATCGCCCTGATCGGTGCGTCGGGCAGCGGCAAGTCCACGCTGCTGCGGTGCATCAACCTGATTGAGCCCGTCGATGCCGGGCGGATCCTGATCAAGGGCGAGGAGATCACGGCCAAAGGGGTCAACGTGGACCGGATCCGGCGGCGGATAGGGATCGTGTTCCAGTCGTTCAACCTCTTCCCGCACATGCGCGTGATCGACAACGTCACCCTTGGGCCGCGCAAAGTACTCGGCCGGCCAGCAGCGGACGCCGAGCGGGCGGCGGTTGCGCTATTGGAGCGCTTTGGCCTGGCGGACAAGGCCCGTGAGTACCCTGACCGCCTCTCAGGCGGGCAGCAGCAGCGGGTCGCCATCGTGCGGGCCCTGGCGATGGAGCCGGACCTGCTCCTGCTTGACGAGGTGACCTCGGCGCTTGATCCGGAGCTCGTTGCGGAGGTGCTCAACGTCATTCGGGAGTTGGCCGCGGGCGGCATGACGATGCTGATCGCGACGCACGAGATGGGTTTTGCCCGCGACATCGCCAGCCGCGTCTGCTTCCTCGACGGCGGCCAGATCTTGGAGCAGGGGAGTCCGCGCCAGATGTTTGCGGAGCCGCGCGAGGCCCGGACCCGGCAGTTCCTCAACCGGATCATCGAGGCGGGGCGGCTCTAGGCTCACCCGCGCCGTCTCAGTCCGCGATGTAGCGGTACGCCCCGTCCGCTCGCCGGATCCGGCCGATGGGCTTCACCGGCTCGTGCGAGAGCGCAATCCGCCAGCGCTCGTCGACGGCCTGGGCAAACAGGCCCTCCTTCGCGTCCACGCTCTGCAGCGGGAAGTCGTCAAAGCTGGGCAACCACGTGGGCTCCGTGCTCCAGGGGCGCATGCACAGGTCGCCGAAGAACGCCACGGTGCCGGTCTGGCCCCGCACGATGACCGCTTGGTGGCCGCCCGTGTGGCCGCCGGTGGCGACGACGCTCACCCCCGGCAGCAGCTCCCGCTCGCCGTCGGCCATGTCCGCCTCGGCCAACGGCCGGACGAGCCGCAGATCCGCCTGGTCGTACCCGGCCGCGTTCCGGCTGTTGTCGCTCAGCGCAACCTCCCACTCGGCCCGCTGGGCGACGATGGCGGCGCGCTTGAACGCCCGCTGCCCAGCACGGTCGAGCAGGCCGCCGGCATGGTCGAAGTGCAGGTGGCTCAGCGCCACAACGTCCACGCTCTCGGGGTCGAAGCGCGCGGCGCGCATGGCGTCGAGGATGGGCAGCCCCTCAAGGCCGCGCATCGTGGCCGCCTTCTCGTCCAGCCGCTCGCCGATCCCAGTCTCCACCAGGACGCGGCCGGCTGGCGTCTCCACGAGCAGGCAGTTGAGAGCCTGGCGCAGCCGCCTGTACTCGTCCAGCTCGTCCGCCACCATCGGGTTCCACGTGGTCCAGGGAACGTGGCCCAGCAGGACGCCGGCGTCCGAGCGGAACATGCCGGCGACCACCAGCGCCACGCGCGTGCCGCCGCCCAGATCGGCAAACCAGTCGTTGGCGTCGTGCATGCTCACGCGCCTAGCGGGTGACGACAGGCCGGCGGCAGGCGTTGACGAACGCGGCGAACAGCTGCTCGAACACGCGCGGCGTTGACTCGGTGCGCTCGGGATGGCACTGGATCCCCAGGCGGAAGGGGCCAGCTGCCGCTTCCAGCCCTTCCACCAGCTCGCCCGCCGGGCTGTCCGCAAACGCCGAGGCCACCATCCCCGGCGCCAGATCGATGGGCCGGACGGCCTGGTGGTGATAGCTGTTGACTACGAGCTCGGCCGGCCGGCCGGCCGGCGTGATGATCTTCGCAAGCTGCGAACCCGCGACAAGGCGAATCGGGTGCGTGTGCGCCGGGCCGTGTCCCCAGCCTGATCCCGCGTGCCCGTCCACATGCCGGAGGAGCTTGCCGCCGGCGAACGCGTTCATGGCCTGGAAGCCGCGGCAGATGCCCAAGATTGGCAGACCGCGCGACACGGCCACCTTCCACGCGGCGTGCTCCAGCTCGTCGCGGTCGTGCTCAACCGCGTTGGAGCCCTCGTTGGCCTCGCCATACAGCGAAGGGTCCAGGTCCGCACCACCGGTGATCAG
>JANYAA010000260.1 GCA_025355255.1 Chloroflexota bacterium
CTCGGCCAGCGGCTCGGGGATCCGGGGGTCGGCGACCGTGGGTGGGGTCGGCGGCTCGTTGATCAGCTTGAGGAGCACGGTCCGCGCGGGTGGGGCTTTGGTTGCGGTTCCGTGGCGCTGGCTCGTGCGAGTCGCTAGGCCGTCTGCCACAATCGAACTCGCGAAGTCGCTTCGCGGCGATCGCGGTGGCTGGCGAGGGCGATCAAATGCGACGATGGGCGCTGGGTCTATTGGCGACACTGCTAGTGGCCGCCTGCGGGTCCGCTCCCATGCCCAGCGCATCACCGTCGGCTGCGGCCACCGCAGCGACGTCCACCCCCATCGTCGCCGCGACGCCGAGCAGCCAGCCTCCGACGTCGACCTCGACACCGCTGGCCACCTTGGCGCTCGACGAGTCGATCAAGCTGGACCCGACCCGCGTGCTCCAGGTATGCCACGGCACGTTCGAGCGGCAGAGCCTGCCGATGATGGAGTGCGGCAATGTCATCAAGATCGCCTTGCAAGCCCTCGGTGGCGACGCTGCTCACGTGGCCAGGGCCGATTTTCGATTTGCCTGCACCGCTGGCCCGTGTCTTGGCGCATCATCCGATCTCGGGAATGTCGTCGTCTCGGGCGCGACGTTGGCCAGCGAGGTGACGGTGGTGCGCGGATCCGACGGAGGCCTGGCGCCAACCGCAATCCGCGCCGTCGAAATGCCGGCCGCCCACCCGTTCACGCCCCCAGCGGTCGCACGCCCGGCCGTTGCGGGCGCGACAAAGGCCATTGCCGGACGCACGCCATACCCGCTGTGCGGCGACGAGACGGCGCCAATGCACGGGCCCTTTGACCAGGCTGCGCGCACCTGCTTCCTCACCGGCGTCCTTGCAGGCGCCCGAGTCGAGTTCGTGGCCAGGAGTCGGGGCCTCGAAGGCGAGCCGACGGTGTTGATCTACCGCTTCGACGGCTCGGGCGGCCTGCTCATCTACTCCTTGGACAAGACCGACTCCGTAGATACCGGACGGTGGCTGTCGTTCTGGTCTGGCATTTCCGATGGCGCCGGCGACCGCGTGTTCGACCTAGGCGGGGACCAGACCATGGCCGTTGCGGTTAACTAGCGGCGATTCGGTACCCAGGCGCCCTCCCGTCAGGGCGCTGGGACGTTCGAGTACGTCGGGGTGGCGATGATCCCGAATTCCGGGAACGGCCAATAGCGGATCATGCCGCGGCCAATGACCGACGAGACAGGGATCGTCCCGAACACACGGCTGTCCTCTGACGCCTGACGGTGATCGCCCATCACGAAGACCTGGCCCTGGGGCACCACCCATCGGGTCTGGCTGCTCGCCACGGTTGGCTCAAGCACACCAGCCGTGTTGCGATACAGGTAGGGCTCGTCGAGGGCGACGCCGTTGACCGCCACCGTGCCGTCGTCGCGAACCTCCACGGTGTCGCCACCAACGCCGATGATGCGCTTGATAAACGGGTCCTTACGGTTGACCCACGCCGCCGGCGGCTGAAACACGATCACCTGGCCCCGGGCATACGGGCTCCAGCGCGGCGTCAGGCGATCCACAAGGACATAGTCGCCCTCGAGAAATGTGTGCTCCATCGAGTGCTGCTGCACTTGGAAGGGCTGGGCGACGAAGTTCTGGACGCCAAAGAAGATGACGATCGTGAGCGCAACGGTCTCGATGAGCTGGATCGCCAAGCCCATGCCCCTGCCGCGGTTGTTCGGCGGGTTGACAGGTGCGTCGTCCAAAGTCCATCCCAGGGCGGTAGCGGGGGTTCGTGGGCACGCATCGTCAGTGGGTCGCGCACGGGTGTCAAGGCGAGCGGGCTCAGCCCGGTGGCGGCAGTGGCAACGCGAGCGCGATACTGGACGGGATGCGACGCATCGTAGCCGAGACGCTGATTGGGGCCTCAAAGGGCGAGGTCTGGGCGCTGCTGGACGATTTGGCTGGCATGCCCCGGTGGCTTCCGCGCGTTCGCGCCGTGACCAGCATCTCGGGTCCGGCCCGCGCCGGCACGGTGTACCGCGAGCGCACGAGCTTCTTGGGTCTCCCCGGGGCGCGCGACTGGGAGATCACGCAGCACCGCAAGCCTACTCGCCAGGTGCGCGTAGCCGAAGATGGCGGCCTCCACCGCGAGATGATCCTGGTGCTGGAACCCCGCGGTACGGGCACGCTGCTGCATGCCTCGATGACGCTGCAGTCGATCATGCCGGGGCCCGCAGGGGTGCTGCTCGAGATGGCAGCCTCGCTGACCGCGGGCTGGGGGCTCCGCTCGTTCGCGGACTCAGCCAAGCGTGCCTTCGAGGAAGCTGCCCGCTGAGGCGGGGCACACTGACCGCGGGCGCTGACCGCGGGGCGCTCCCGTGGCTCACCCGGTGGGTCATCGCGCGCTCGGGCTCACGCGGTGAGGCAGATCGCGCAGCCGAGGAGTCGACCGGACCCCCAGTGGACCTCCTCCCGCATCGAACGGCGCACCCCGTGAGCGGCCAGGGCTGGCGTGCGACGGAAGGCTCACCGGATGAGCCGGGTGCGCCACGGCGGCCGGGTGCACACTGCGGGGCCCATCGGCCACCGCGGATGCGCGACACTTGCCACGTCACGCGCCACAAGGAGGGGTCATGGCCACGGTTGAGGCAACCCAGCAGAAGGTCCAGCGGATGCTCGTCGAGGGCTTCGGCGACGTCACGCTCAGCAAGGATGGCAGCTTCGCGATCCTGCGCGGCTCCACGCGCGTCAACATCGAGGTCCGCGACTGGGGCAAGGATGCCAAGGGCGAGCCGTCGAGCATCGTCCGGATCTGGGCGATGGTCGCGCGCGGCGTGAAGCCAAGCCCGGAGTTCTACCGCTGGGCGGCGGTGGACGGGTCAAAGTTCATGTTCGGCTCCGTGACGGTGCTGGAGAACGAGGGCGCGGCCGAGTGCTTCGTCGCCTTCGACCACACGCTCCTGGCCGACTATCTCGACATGGACGAGCTCTGCGGTGCCGTCGCGATGATTGCTGGCTCCGCGGACGACATCGACGACATCGTCCACGACCGGTTTGGCGGCAAGCGCTACATCGACCCCGACGACCCCACGACGCCGACAGCGTAGGCCCAGCCAATGTCGATGGGCCAGACGATCGAGGACGCGGCAGTTGCCGCGGCCAAGGCGCACTCGCACGCCGAGGTGGAGCCGCGCCACGTCCTGTGGGCGATTGCCTGTGCGCTCGACGACACCGCACCCGACGACCTCAAGACGGACGCGGTCCGCCACTGGCTCAGCCCGGACGGGACGGCCATCGCCAGCCCGAGGATCTCCGCTGCGGCGCGCGCAGCCATTGACGCCTGCACCGACGCTGCAGCGGCAACCGCGCAGGGCCGGGCGATCCTCGCGGCGCTGGCCGCCGCGCCCACCACGCCCGCAGCGCCTGTGGCAGACGCCACAACCGACACGCCGGCGCCGGGCAGCCGCGCCGCCGCCACCACGACCGACACAGCGCAGAACGCAGCGTCGGCCACAGCCCAAGCGTCCAGCGGCGTCACGCCCGAGGAGAAGGTCGCGGCCAAAGCGGAGCAGATCGCCCGGCTCCTTGCGGAGGTGGACTCGCTCATCGGCCTAGCCAGCGTCAAGGCGGAGATCCGCAAATTGGTCGCCGTCCAGCAGCTCAACGCCCAGCGCCGCGCTCACGGCCTCCCGGAGGTCACGGGCTCTGCGCACCTGGTCTTCACGGGGGACCCGGGCACAGGCAAGACCACCGTGGCAAGGATCGTCGCCAAGCTCTACGGCGCGCTGGGCCTGGTGGAGCAGGGCCACATGATCGAGGCGAGCCGGGTGGATCTCGTCGCTGGCTACGTCGGCCAGACCGCCATCAAGGTGCAGGAGGTTGTCCGCTCGGCCATCGGCGGCGTCCTGTTCATCGATGAGGCGTACGCGCTGTACGACGGCGACAGCCGCGACTTTGGCGATGAGGCGGTGGCCACGCTCGTCAAGATGATGGAGGACCACCGCTCCAATTTGGCGGTGATCGTCGCTGGGTACCGCGACGAGATGTGGCGGTTCATCCGCTCCAATCCGGGCCTGCGCAGCCGGTTCACCCGCTACATCGACTTCCCCAACTACACGCCCGACGAGCTTGTCCTGATCTTCACGCACATGGCCGCGGACGTGGAGGTGGAGATTGGCGAGGACGTGGAGGCGGCGGTCCGGAGGCTGCTCACCCAGGCCGTGCACGTGGACGATTTTGGCAACGCGCGCTGGATCCGGTCGCTCTTCGAGCAGGCGTACGCCAACATGGCGGCGCGGGCCGTGGCGGACGGCACGATCGATGAGTCCGAGATGAGCCGGATGGAGGCGATCGATATTCCGGCCGTGGACGCGTCAGCCGGCGAGGCCGAGCGGCACATCGGGTTTCGGGCGGGCTAGGGCCCGCCCCAGCCAAAGCCAGCGGGTCGGGCCGCTCGGCCAGCACTGGCTGGACGCCTCCGCTCACCCGATGGGTCATCGGATGCAGACCGGCACAGGTGACTCACCGGGTGCGCCAGACCGTGCAGTCGGAGCCCACCGGAGGCCCTGAAGAGTCCGGCGCGGCGCGAGATGACTCACCGGGTGAGCCCGTGCGCTCTATGACTCGCCGGGTGAGCCGCGGCGGCCGGTGGCGGCCTACGCGACTCGATCGGCTGCGCTGCGGTCGCAGGAAGGCCATGGCCCCGGCCGCGGTACCCTTGGGGCGATGCCATCCGCTCCGCGAACCCCCGAACAGCGCCGCCACCTCCGCCTCGACGGGACGCGCAACCTGCGCGACACCGGCGGGTACCCGGCGTCTGACGGACGGGCGGGGCCAGGGCGGCAGACCCGCTGGCACACGCTGTTTCGGTCGGACGAGCTGACCTGTCTGCCGGCCCACGCCGAGGCGGAGCTGCGCGCGCTGGGGATCCGCCATGTGGTGGACCTGCGCTGGCCGGACGAGCTGGAGCGCTCGCCCAACGCCTTCGCGGACGACGCGGACATCCGCTACACGAGCGTCTCGCTCCTGGCTGATGACCCCACGCCGGACCACGGTCTCGACGGCATGTACCGCCACATCCTCGACGAGCGCTGGGAGCAGCTGGGCGAGGTGGTCCGCTCCCTGGTGGAGCCGGGCGGTCTGCCCGTCGTCATCGGCTGCGCCGCGGGCAAGGACCGGACCGGCGTGACGATTGCGCTCCTGCTCTCGCTGTGTGGCGTGCCGGACGATGTGGTGGCGGCAGACTACGCGCTATCCGCCGCGACGTTTGCCGGGCGCAACGAGACCTTCCCGTGGCATGACTGGCGACGCACCCTCTCGTTCCCAGTGCAGAGCCCGCCCGAGTTCATGGCCTCCACGCTGGCGCACCTCGCGAGCGAGCATGGCGGTGCCCGGGCGCTGCTGCGCTCGATTGGCCTCGCCGATGCCGACCTGGACGCGCTGGTTGACGCGCTGACCGAGCCGGCGGCCTAGCCGTGGGCCGCATCGCCGCCTCGCTGTCGCTCCCCTACCCGGCCGCGCGCGTCTGGGCCGTGGCAACGCGGATCTCAGACCTCCCCAAGTGGATGCCCGAGGTGGTGGATGCTCGGCTGCTGGATCCGCAGCTCGCGGTGGGCGCAAAGGCCTGGCTCAAGCTGTCCGCGGCCGCCGCAGGCGCGGAAGTGACGGGCACGGTTCGCGTACTGGACGCCCCACATCGGCTGGAGATTGCGGGTTCCGGCGGGCCAATCGGCGTCGTCGTCAGGGTCACGCTGCGCGACGGCGCGGCCGGCGTCCCCAACGCCACCGATGCCAAGGTGGAGGTGGAACTGGAGACGCCGCCGTTCCTCGGGTTCATCGCCAAGGAGGCCGAGCACCGGATCCAGGCGGGTCTGCCGGGCGCGCTCGAGCGTCTCCGGGCGCTGATTGAGGCAGAACCCGCGTAGCTCGCGCCGCCGGTACGCCGCCCGGGTCAGGCCGGTCAGGCCGGTCGGGCCGGGTAGCCCGGGATGACCACCTCGATGAGCGGGCTGTAGAGCATCATCGCGTCCACGTCCGTGCGGCCCCAATTGGCGGCGGCGCGCTCAAGCATCGGCCGGCGCTCGGCCGGGTCCGTCACCACTCGCGCGGTGCCGGCAAGATCCGCCGAGATGCCCTGCTTGAGGTGAACGATCACCGCCGGGTTGGCCGCCACGTTGTGCAGCCACGCGCGCGTCCGGTCCGGCGACGGCATCCCGGTGATGATCAGCCGGCCATCCACCGAGTGCAGGTAGATCTCGATGCGCCGGAGTTCGCCGCTTCGACGGCCCGTGGTGGTCAGGTCGATAACTTGGCTGTGCGCCAAGGTGGCGCGGATGGTGTCGTCCATGGCGGGTACTCCGGGGTTTCCGAGGGTTGTTGCACACGCAACTATATCGCGGGCGCGACAACAGCGCCGCCGCGCCACCCGGGGCCTACACTCCCCCCGATGCTCCGAACCGTCATCGCCACCCGCTATGTCACGCCCCTGCGCGAGGGCGGCTCTGTGCCCGCGCTCGTGGAGGCGGACGACGACGGGCTCTACGTGGTGAAGCTGCTGGGCGCGGGGCACGGGCGCAAGGCACTGATCGCCGAGCTGCTGGCGGGAGAGATCGGCCGCCGACTGGGCCTCCCCGTGCCGGACGCTGTGCTTGTGGAACTGGACGGCGTGCTGGCCAAGGCTGAGCCGGACCAGGAGATCCAGGAGCTGCTGGCGCGCTCGTCGGGCACCAACTACGGGCTGGACTTTCTGCCTGGGGCGCTCTCGTTTGCCCCTGCGGTTGGCCCGCGCCCGGAGAGCGACCTTGCGGCCGACATCGTCTGGCTGGACGCCTTCACCACCAACGTGGACCGCACGGTGCGCAACCCCAACCTGCTCGCGTGGCATCGGCGGCTGCACCTGATCGACCACGGCTCAGGCTTCTACATCCACCACACGTGGACCGAACCGGACGCGCATGCGCGCCGACCGTTCACGCAGATCCGCGACCATGTGCTGCTGCCGTTCGCGGGCTCCATCACGGCTGCCGACGCGCGGCTCGCGCCGCGACTGGACGACGCCTTCCTGCAGGCCGCGGTGGCTGCCATCCCAGATGGCTGGCTCCAGCCCGAGACCGGCCTGCCCGACGCCGAGGCGCACCGGCAGGCGTATCTCGCGTATATGCAGACGCGGCTGGCCGCGCGAGCGGCGTTTGTCGAGGAGGCGGAGCGTGCCCGTGTCGCCTGAGACCGCCGGCGCCAAGCTGCAGCCGTTTGAGTACGCCATCATCCGCGTCGTCCCGCGCGTGGAGCGGGGTGAGGCGTTCAACGCCGGGATTGTGCTGCTCTCGCGCGCCTGGCGCTACCTCGGCGCCCGCACCCACCTTGACGAGGCGGTGCTGGTGGCCATGTCGCCGGACTGCGATATCGAGGCCATCCGCGACCACCTTGGCGCGATTGAGCTGATTGCTGATGGCGATGCCGGTGCCGGGCCGATTGCGCTCATGACGCCGCCCGAGCGGTTCCACTGGCTGGTCTCGCCATCGTCGACGATCATCGCCGCAGGGCCGGTCCATACGGGCCTCACCGCGGACCCGGGGGCCACCCTGGAGCACCTCGTCCGAACGCTGGTCCTGCGCTAGCGGCGGTCCTCGGCGGCCACAACGGCTGCTTCGGCTAGGGCTGCATCGGCCACCGCCGCCTTCTTCGCGCCACCTCGGCGGTAGAACAGAGCAATCGCGATTGTGATGGTCATGATCGCGATCGAGCAGCTGTTGGTGACGATCAGGACGTAGTTGGTGATCGACACCCCGTAGGCGATGAACGCGATGAAGCCCACATTCAGCATGGCGAGGTAGAGCAGCGAGACGTCGTTGGACGAGCGGGTCCGACGCATGCGCCGGATCTGGAGGATTGGCGCGGACGCCATCACCAGCCCCGCGATGGTGGCGACGATGCCCAGGATGTCAGCAGTGCTCATGGTGTGGTCCCGGCTTCCCGTGCGACGGCCTTTGCAGCCCGCTTGTAGCCAAGATACCGGGCCATGGTCTCTGGCGAGTCCACGTAGGCCAGCGACGGCTCGGCGGGCATGGCGAGCTCCCAGCCGTTTGGCCGGATGCCGAATGCGTTGGCGAGGACGCCCGTGATGTCGGCCGCCTTCTCCGTGCCGATGCCTGGGATAGCCATGAGCCTCCTGCGCAGATCAGAGGCATCCACCGCGGCGGTCCAGATCAGCGAGGCGTCCTCGCCATATTGCTCGGCGACGATGGCGCAGGCACCCCGGACCCGCACAGCCATCGTGCCCGGGAAGCGGTGGAGCGCCGACGGACGGCGGAAGATCGCGTCCATGTCTGCGGGGTCCATCGCAGCCAGCGCTCCCGGCTCCAGCGTGCCCGCGCGCCGGCGGAGTTCGAGAGGCCCGCCGAACGCCTTGATGGTGGTGATCTGCTGGTCAAGGATGAAGCCGATCAGCAGCGCCAGCGGGTCACTGGCGAGGAGAGCATCGGCTTCGGCGTTCCCTGTGTACGGGAGGCTTACGGGCAATGTGGGCGACATGGTCGTCATGGTACGGGCTGTCGCCCGCGGGCCTGATCCGTGCCTCGTGACTGCCAGTCGCGGAAACGACGTGGCGCTGCGTTGTCACGGGACTGCCGGTCCCCAAACGCCTGCCCCGGTGCGGCCCGCGAGGATGCCGCGGGGACCGCTCCGGGACTGGCAGTCCCGGAGCGCCGTCCGGGCCCGGGGATTCCGCGACTGCCGGTCTCGGGCCCACCTCGCCGCCCGCCCGGCGGGCCCACGGCGGCGTACCCTGCGCGCATGCTCACCGGGATTGACCACCTCGTCATCGCCGTCCACGACCCAGACGCCGCAGCCGACGCGCTGGAGCGCGAGATGGGCCTCGCCTTCACGGGCGGCGGCTGCCACGAGCACGCCGGCACGTTCAACAGGCTTGCGTTCCTCGGCGACAGCTATGTGGAGCTGATCGGCGTGTTTGACCGGGCGCTCGTGCTGTCCAACACAGCGTTTGCCGTGGGCCGCGCATCGCTGGCCTACCTCGAGGAGCGCGGCGAGGGTCTGGCCACATGGGCCGTGGCCTCGGACAACGTGGCCGCAGACGCGGCGAGGCTCAGGGCCGGGGGCTCCCCAACTGGCGCGCCAATTGGGGGCTCGCGCACCCGTCCGGACGGCATCGCGGTCCGCTGGCGGACCGCCTTCCCGCCGCTTGGGCCGAGCCTTCCACCGTTCCTCATCGAGCACTTGCCCGATCCCGCGGAGTGGGGACCTGCTGCCCGTCTCGAGCGAGCCGAGTTCCTTCACCCGGTTGGCGGTGCCGTGCGGCTGTCATCGATCCACATCCCCGGCGCGGATCCCGCGACATGGTCCGAGACCCTCGGTCTGGAATTCACGCCCCAGGGCATAACCAGGATCGGCAGCCAGTCGGTGAGGCTCATTGGTGCTGGCGGGGTGCCCGAGGTGCTGATGACTGTGGATGCCGGTGCAGCCCCGCCGCTCGACCTCGTCAGCTTCGGCATCCGCTGGCGTCGCCAGTAGCCGGTCGTCGCGCGGCACGACGCGAGGGGTACCCTGCAGGCGATGGCTGACGGACACGACTTCACGCTTGACGCAGGCACAGGCCGCACGCTCACCGCGTTCATCGCGCGCCCCGACGGCGCCAACCCGCTGACCAGGCTGCCCGCGGTCCTGGTGGTCCACGAGGCCATGGGCCTCAACGACGACATCCGCCGCATCGCGCGCCATTTTGCGGACAACGGGTATGTCGCCCTCGCGCCCGACCTTATCGGCGCCGGCTGGCCGGTCTTGTGCATCGCGCGGTTCTTCCAGGGCGTAGGCAAGGTTGGCACTGGCCGACCATATGTGGAAATGGCCGCGTTCCACGACTGGCTGGCGACGCAGCCCAGCGTTGATCCGGGTCGCGTGGGGATGGCCGGGTTCTGCGCGGGCGGCGGCTTTGCAATGCTCTATGCGGCCCGCGGCGGGCGGCAGCTGCGCGCCATCGCCCCGTTCTATGGCGCCCTGCCAGCCGACGAGTCCATCATCCCCGAGCTCTGCCCGGTCGTGGCCTCCTATGGCGCGCGTGACGGGATCTTCGGCAAGAACGGGCCAAAGCTGGACGCCGGGCTGGCCGCAGCCGGGATCCCGCACGACGTCAAGACCTATCCGGACGCCGGGCACTCCTTCATGAGCAAGCACGACGGGCTGATGGGAACCCTCGGGCCGCTGCCGCCGATGCGCTCGAACTTTGACGCGCTGGCGTCAGAGGATGCGTGGAGCCGCGTGCTTGCGTTCTTTGGCGAACACCTGGCGCCGCCAACCAGGACCTAGGCCCCGGGGTTAGGCAAGGTCGCGCAGCCCCGGGCGCGAGGTGAGCGGCGTGGCGCGCGTGGTCCGCGAGACAGCGCCGGGTTCTGCCGTCGTGCTCCGCTCCAGCAGGGACATCCCGATGCGATAGACGAGCAGGAACACCACGACGGTAAGCGAGCCCAGATACAGCCCCTGCGCCCAGATGCTCCCGCTGTCGGAGCCCGACGCGATGCCGTGGAACGTGGAGCCGGCATACGCCAGAAACGTCACGTAATGGAGCGTCCGCCAGGCGCGCTGGCCGATGCGGCGACGGGCATAGAAGCTGATCGTGACCAGCGCCATGAGGTACAGCGAGACCTGGCCGATGCCCACGGCAAACGGCGCATGGGGCGACTGCCCGGGCACCAGGATCTGGGCAAACGTGAAGGGCACAGACGCGTCCAGTCCCAGCAGCATCCCGTGAATGCCGGCCATCCCCAGACCGATGGCCGCGAGGTCCTGGTGCAGCGTGAAGCTGACCGGCCGATGCGCCATGGCGTCGAGGATCTTGGTGGAGAGCAGCAGCCCGTAGATCACCGACAGGGCCACGGTGATGTACGACATGAAGCCGAAGAGCCGCTCGAACAGCCACGCGAGGCTGCTGGGGTTGGCGGCCACCGCCGCTTGCAGACCGCTCGCGGCAGCAGGGATGGTCCCGCCGGCGATGATGCCGATGGCCACCGCCGGGAGCCCCCAGCGGACGAGCTCAGTGCGGGGATGAAACCCGCGGTACTTCACACCAGCCATCGCAGCATCTCCGGGGTAGCGCGGAGCTCGCCGCGCGTGGTGAGGACGACGACCCCAATGACGCCGGGTCGATCCGTGAGGCCGAAGGCGCCAGACGTGCCGGCGATGACCGCGGTCTTGGCCAGCACCTCGGCCTCGCGTGCGGAGCCGGCGACAACCGTGGCCTGGACGATGTCCGTATCAGCGGACTGCGACGTCCGCGGGTCGATCAGGTGATGGGTCGCCACGCCGGCGGGCGCCCAGTGGTGCACGCTGGTCCCGGATGTGGCGATGCCCCGCATGCGCGGGCCTGCGGCGCGTGGGCCGGCGTCAAGGCGAATAGAGGCGAGCAGCTGCCCGGGCGTGCGCGGGTCCGCGATGCCGATGACCCACTCGTCAAGGCCGGCGATGCGCACGGCCACGTCGCCGTCGCCATCCACGAGGGCGGACCGGCCAGGCATCAGCGCGAGCGCGCGGTCCGCGAGCCAGCCTTTTGCAACGCCGTCGAGGTCAAACCGGACGCCCGGCTGACGGGCAACCGACGCGCCGCGCGCCGTGCGCCGCAGGGACCAGCGGCGGCTGGCGTTCGGGGGCGGAGCAATGAGGGTGCCGGTTTCGGCGGCCAGGCGCGCGTCGAGCATGGCCACATTCACGAGGCCATCGGAGATGGACTCGGCTATCCGCGCCCAGTCCAGGACGGCGGTCAGCGTCGGGCCGATCGCTACCTCCGCAGCGGCCGAAGCGTTCAGCCGCATCAGCTCCGACGCGTCGTCATAGCGCGTGAGCCGCGATGCCCAGACCTCCAGGCGATCCAGGACACCATCGAGTTGGGACGCCGTCGCCGGCACACCCGCGTCGTCGAGCGCGTGGATCGTCACCTCGCCGCCCATCATCGGGCGGGAGGCGGCCAGCGACACCGCGTCCACGAGCAGCGTCACGGCTTGCCGGACTGCCGGGTGACCGTGACAACCCGCACGCGCGGCGTGGGCTGGGGGGCAATCTGCACCGAAGTGTTGGGCGGCGCCGTCTGGCCCGCGGCCAATTGCACGACGCGCGGCACGTGGATGACGGACGGCTGCGGCGCTACAGCCGCGTCCTGCTGGGTCGTTGAGACGCTGGCGGCGGGCGCAGGCGAAATCGAGGGCAGCATGGCGGTGACCAGGGCCGAGGCCGACGCAAGCCCGGCAAGGCCGAGCAGCACGCGCAGCGGGTTGGCGTCAGCCTTCGCTCGCACGATGCGTGCGGGCGGCGGGAGCAGACGGGGGTCAGACATCAGTCGTCGCCCCCGCCTTCGTCGCCGTGTTGAGCGGCCGGGACAACCTTCGTCACCACAATCTCGGCCGGGGTGGCCTGTGGGGCGACATAGACGGTGTCGATCTGGGTGATGGGGGCGGGCGGGGCGTCGGTCACCGGGGCGGCGATGGTGGAGTCGGCGGCGGGGACAGGTGCCGGCGACAGCCCCACAAACGCCAGGCCGGCCGCCAGCACGCCAGAGGCGGCCAGCGAGGCGGCGAAGAGCGCCAGACGGTTGTGCATGTTGGGTCTCCTCCGGGAGGCTGCGGGTTCGATATGGCTAACGATGCGATGGCCGGGGTCCGATCGGGCTGAGGAGGCGATGAGAGTTCTCACAGACCGGCCCCCAGACCCTCGACCTGCGCCTCCGCGAGCCGCACAATCCGGCTATGCACGTATTGGTTGTCGAAGACGAGCCGAAGATGGCCGCCCTGATCAAGCGGGTCCTGGTGGCCGAACGCCATGTCGTGGACATCGCGCCCGATGGGGTGAGCGCCATCGCGCTTGCCGAAAGCGGACCCCATGACGTGGTGGTCCTTGACCGGGGCCTGCCCGATATCGACGGGGTCACTGTCCTGCGCCTCCTCCGCGCCAAGGGCATCGCCACCCCCGTGCTGATGCTCACCGCGCTGGGCTCGGTGGACGACCGAGTTGCCGGGCTGGACGCGGGGGCAGACGACTACCTCGCCAAGCCCTTCGCCTTCTCGGAGCTGCTGGCGCGCATCCGGGCCCTGGCTCGTCGCCCCGCCCCGGCGGGCGAAGGCCGCATGGCCGCGGGCGACC
>JANYAA010000390.1 GCA_025355255.1 Chloroflexota bacterium
CTTCAAAAGCTGGTGCAGAAAACTCTCCATCCGTTCGCTCGCCGCCAGTCCCATCAGGCTCAGCGTCCAGCGTGCGACGTCCTTGAAGTTCATACGGCTTGCGGCCGCTTCAATCTCATCGAGCCTTGTGCCGCTCGCATACGCTGCCGCGATAATTGCGCCCGCGCTCACCCCACCGATGAAGTCAACCGGAATTCCATTGCGCTCGAATGCCCTCAACACGCCCACATGCGCGATTCCCCTCGCGAAGCCGCCGCCCAGCGCCAGGCCGATCCGCACTTTGGGTGGTGGCACCGCCGCGGAAAAAATCCGCGACCACCAACTCTTGCCGTCTCGTGTCCCCATAATCGTTTAAACTATGTGAAATGTCCCTCTGGCTGAGTATTATCGTCTACCTCGGCATTCTCGCGCCCATTTTTTCCTCTGTTGCCTTCGCTCAGAAAGATCTCGCCGGTGCCGCAAAGACGCGGCTGGCGATTGAGCGGCTCGCCGCCGAGGCAGCTGCGCGCGGCGAGCCCCGCCTGGCTCGGCGCGACCTCGCGATGGTGGGCGACGACACGGGCACCGACATCGGCGGCGGCCGCCGAGCGGGTCTGCGCACGGTCTTCGTCCGGACTGGCAAACACGGGGACGCGGAACTTGCGGCGGCAGCCCGAGCGCGGCGTCCCGTCGTCCCGGACGCCGTGGCTCCGTCTATCGCTGAGGTGGTCGCGGCGCTCGACACCCGCACATTTCATTCCTAGCGAACAGGATTCGGCTTCGCGCCAGCGTCTGTTCACTCTGCGTGGAAATCAGCGGATCTCGAGGACCGAAACCGCGCTGAAACACGTCTGGCGGGGCATCTAGCCCCGCCAGCAGGTCCGACTTGTTCGCTAGGTGTGAAAAGTTACGACCGAGCCGCCCGAGCCGCCGCCCGAGCCGGCCGAGCCGCCGCCGAGATGCTAGACCTCGCGGACGTCCTGCACGGCGAGCACAACCGGTGTCAGCGCCGCAACGACATCCTCCTGCGACAGACCGGTGGCCTTCACCATGACCTGGCGGTTGCCCATCGCGATGGGGAGCTCCGCGAGGGCGACGATGCTGCCGCCGCGATCCGCAATGGCCCGCGTCACGCCCATGAGTTGGCCTGGCGCGTCGGTGACCGAGACCGTGGCGCGGATGCCCTTCTCGCGCGCGCCGAGGAGGCCCAGGAACACCTTGAACAGGTCGGTCTCCGTAATGATGCCAACCAGGGCGCCGTTCTCCACGACCGGCAGGCCGCCGATCTTGTTGTCGACCATGATCCGCGCCGCGTTCTCCAGGGGCTCATCGGGCGTCACGGTGATGACCTTCGTGGTCATGACGCCCTTGATGGTGATCTTGCTGAGCAGGTAGGTGATCTCCCACACGCTCAGGCTGGTCGCGGATGAGGGCGAAGCCTGCAGCAGGTCCCGGTCCGACACGATGCCGACAAGGCGGCCCGCGTTGTCGAGGACGGGCAGGCGGCGGATCTTGCGCTCCCGCATGAGCGCGAGCGCATCCGCGACCGGCATCTCGGGGGTTGCAGTGACCGGCTGCTTCGTCATCCGTTCCTGGACGAACATCGTGCTCTCCTTGGTAGCAGCACAGGGCGGCGCCCCGCGCTTGATGGTTCCGTGTACGGGTCAGCGAGCGACCCCGTTAACTGTGACACCATCGTTGCCTTTTGGGGGCCGCTTGTTGCGATGCATCCGGCCCCCGGATCGGACCGAGTGGCCCACCATCTGCCCACATTCCCTGACCCGCGGCAGGGTCGGAAGTCAGTCCTGCCCGCACGGCTCCAGTGCAGTACTGGGCCACGGTCGACGGTTGGTGGTGGGCCACTCGGCCCCCATCGCCGTCTCCCGCGGGGCTAGACTGCCCGCAGGAACGCCGCCGCCCGCCGAGGGAGGCGCAAGCAGGGTCCGATCGCCGCGCCCAGTCCGCCGCGGCAACGGACAACAGCCGTGCAAGGACGTGTTGACGATGAATGGCTGGACCGGGCAGATCCTGCGAGTCAACCTGACCGACGGGACCCATCGCGTGGAGACCTTCTCAGAGGACTTCGCAAACACCTGGATCGGTGGCAGAGGTTTCGCCGCCAAGATCCTCTACGACGAGCTCGCCCCGGGTATCGATCCGCTGGGGCCAGACAACAAGCTCATCGTGGCCGTTGGTCCCATCTCCGGCATCCCGGCGCCGAACACCGGCAAGACCATCGTGGCGGCAAAATCCCCGGCAACCGGCGGCTACGGCGACGGCAACCTCGGCACCCGCATGACGGACCAGCTGCGCAAAGCCGGCTACGACGCGCTCATCGTCGAGGGTCGCGCCTCCCGCCCAACGATGCTCCTCATCGAGGACGACCGCGTCACCCTCGAGTCCGCCGAGGCGGTCTGGGGCAAGGGCACCATCGCGACAAACGCGTGGATCTACTCGCGCTTCGACAAGGGCACGGGCGTCCTCAACATCGGCCCGGCTGGCGAGAACATGGTCCGGTATGCAGTCGTCCGAAGCCTTGAGGGTCGTTCCGGCGGCCGGCCAGGCATGGGCGCGGTGATGGGCTCCAAGCTGCTCAAGGCCATCGTCGTGCGCGGCACCAAGCCCATCCCGCAGGCCTTTCCCGCGGCTATGAAGACCCTCGGCCGCGATGACCTGCGCGAGGTCCACCAGATCGACAAGAAGGCCGCCTGGTCCGTTCAGGGCACCACCGGGGTGCTGCCGTGGTGCAACGAGGTTGCGGCGCTCCCCGTCCACAACTTCCGGGGCACCAGCCATCCGGATGCATGGCAGGTGGACGGCGAGCGCGTCAACGCGGCCCGCGTGGCCACCTACGGCTGCCCCAACTGCACGATGCGCTGCGGGATCGCTGTGCTTGACGACGAGGGCCGCGAGTCTGAGCTCGACTACGAGCCGGTGGGGCTCCTAGGGCCAAACCTCGACTTGTACAACCTGCCCGAGGTTGCCTCGCTCAACTGGCTGTGCGACGACTACGGGCTGGACA
>JANYAA010000362.1 GCA_025355255.1 Chloroflexota bacterium
CTTGACGATGCCGACGAGCTGGTGCTCGCCTGCGTCGCCCGGGCCCGCCACGAGGCAACCACGGTGATGATGGGCCGGACCCACTCGGTCCACGCCGAGCCAACCACGTTTGGCCTCAAGTGCGCGGGCTGGGCGTTTGAAGTGGCCCGCGGCCGCCAGCGTCTCGCCGCGGCGACGGCAGAGATCGCGACGGGCAAGATCAGCGGCCCGGTGGGCACGTACAGCCACCTTGGGCCGGACATCGAGGCGGAGGTCCTCGCGGACTTGGGTCTGCGGGTGGACCCGGTGAGCACCCAGATCGTGCAGCGGGACCGGCACGCGGCGTTCCTGGCGGCCATCGCCATCCTGGGCGGGACGCTGGAGCGGATGGCCACCGAGGTGCGCAACCTCCAGCACACCGAGATCGCCGAGGTGATGGAGCCGTTCAAGACGGGCCAGAAGGGCTCGTCCGCGATGCCCCACAAGCGCAACCCCATCCTCTCAGAGCGCATCGCCGGGCTCGCGCGTCTGCTGCGCGGCTATGCCCAGACGGGCTTTGAGAACCAGCCGCTCTGGCACGAGCGCGACATCAGCCACAGCAGTGCCGAGCGTGTGATCCTGCCTGACGCGACGATCCTGCTGGACTACATGTTGGCCAAGACCGCGGGTCTTGTGGAGCGCCTCGTGGTGCGGCCGGACCGGATGCGCGAGAACATCGAGCGCGGGCTGGGGCTCCACGCGAGCTCCCGCGTGCTGCTGGTGCTGATGGAGCAGGGCGGGCTCTCGCGGGAAGACGCCTATGCCATCGTCCAGCGCAGCGCGCTCCGCGCCGCCGACGAGCGTGTGCCGCTCCGCTCGCTGCTCGATGCGGATCCCGCGGTGGCGGCCCACGTGCCGGCTGTCGCGCTCGACGCCTGTTTCGACGATTCGATCGTCCTGCGCCATGTGGCGGAGGTCATCGCGCGGCTTGATCCCATCGAGGCGGCGGCGCGCGCCCGACTTGCCGATGCCGGGCTCCTGGCGTCTGGCCACGGCCACAGCCATGGACACCGCCATCCACACGGGGAGGGGAGCGCGCATGGCGCTGGCTGACGCCTTTGTCCGCGCGGGCAAGGTCCGCGACCTCTTCGCCGTAGACGACGACCGCCTGCTGTTGGTCGCCAGCGACCGGCTCTCCGCCTTCGACGTTGTGTTGCCCACGCCCATCGCGGACAAGGGACGCGTCCTCACCGGGCTCTCGCGGTTCTGGTTTGCTGGGACGAGGCACATCATCGCCAACCACCTGCTCGCCACGGATCCCGCGGAACTTCCGGAGGGGCTCACCGGTGGCGATGTCGCCACCATCGCCCACCTCCGCGGCCGCATGATGCTGGGCCGCCGGACCGAGGTGCTCCAGGTGGAGTGCGTCGTCCGCGGCTACATCTCGGGTTCGGGCTGGAAGGAGTACCGCGAGACGGGCGAGATCTGCGGCATCGCGCTCCCCGCGGGGCTGCGCGAGAGCGACCGGCTGCCAGAGCCCATCTTTACACCGGCCTGGAAGGCGCCCGCGGGCCAGCACGACGAGAACGTCACCCTCGCCCGTGTGGCGGACATTGTCGGTGGGGAGGCGCTGGCGGCCCGGCTGCGCGACGCCTCGCTGGCCCTGTACGCACACGGCGCGGCCGTCTGCGAGCGCGCGGGGATCATCCTCGCGGACACCAAGTTTGAATTTGGCCTCACGCCCGGCGGCGAGCTGCTGCTGATCGACGAAGTCATGACCCCGGACTCCTCACGCTTCTGGGATGCCAAGGCCTATGCGCCCGGCCGCGCCCAGGCCAGCTACGACAAGCAGTTCGTCCGCGACTGGCTGGAAGCCCAGCCCTGGGGCAAGACCGCTCCTGGGCCCGAGCTTCCGGCAGACGTCGTCGAGGGCACCCGCGCCCGCTATCTCGAGGCCTTCGAGCGCATCACCGGGGCGAGCTTCGCCCGCTACCTCACGGAGGACGTCATCGCCTGATGAGCACGCCCGCTAGCCAGTACCGCTTTGCCGTCAACGTCACCCCCAAGCCCGGCATCCTTGATCCGCAGGGCCGCGCCGTGGAGAAGAGCCTCCCGCATCTGGGTCTTGCGGGCATCAGCGGGGTCCGCGTGGGTCGCCGTGTGGAGCTCACGGTTGAGGCGGCCGATGCCGCCGCCGCGCGCGCTGTGGTGGACAAGCTTGCGGGCGAGCTGCTCTCAAATCCCTTGATGGAGCTGTACGTGGTTGAGGCGCTCGGGTGAGCGTCCGGATCGGTGTCGTCCTGTTCCCAGGGTCCAACCGGGACATCGACGCCGTCAACGCGCTGCGCGTGGCCGGTGCGGAGCCCGAGATCCTGTGGCACGAGTCCGTGGACCTGGCGGGTGTCGCCGGCATCCTGATCCCGGGCGGCTTCGCCTACGGGGACTACATTCGGGCGGGCGTCATCGCGCGGTTCTCGCCCGTCATGCGCGCGGTCGCGGACTTCGCCGCTCGTGGCGGCCCGGTGCTGGGCATCTGCAACGGTTTCCAGGTGCTGGCCGAGGCGGGTCTGGTCCCCG